>JAJTGB010000034.1 GCA_021298995.1 Comamonadaceae bacterium
GAGTTTGGCGACGGCATCATGAGCGCCATCGACTTCAGCATGGACATCGTGCGCCAGCCCGACCCCAAAGGTGACCGTGTGAACGTGGTCTTGTCGGGCAAATTCTTGCCTTACAAGCAGTATTGATGAGCCAAACGCCTTGGGCGTGGTTAAAATAACCACTTCCCAAGGAGCGTTGCAGCCCGCCAGCCACATTGGCCGCGGGTCAGGCTTGGGGCTTCAAGCGGGGCATTGCCCTATCTCATTTGCAAACTACGCTCACCTGCGATCCAAGGGGTGAGTTTTGTTTGATACTGTTTCTCCGTTAAAGCTGTCGGGCCTTGAGCCGGTCTCGATTGGCTCGAACTCTTTGTTCGTGAACATTGGTGAGCGCACCAACGTCACGGGCTCCAAAGCCTTCGCGCGCATGATTTTGAATGGCGAGTACGAGCAGGCTTTGGCCGTAGCGCGCCAGCAAGTCGAAAACGGCGCACAAATCATTGACATCAACATGGACGAAGCCATGTTGGACAGTCAAGCGGCCATGGTGCGGTTTTTGAATCTCATTGCCTCCGAGCCCGACATTGCCCGCGTGCCCATCATGATCGACTCCTCCAAGTGGAGCGTGATTGAAGCGGGCCTGCGTTGTATTCAAGGCAAAGGCATTGTCAATTCCATCAGCATGAAAGAAGGTGTCGATGCCTTCAAGGAACAAGCGCTGTTGATCAAACGTTATGGCGCTGCCGCGGTGATCATGGCGTTTGATGAAAAAGGCCAAGCCGATACTTACCAGCGCAAAATTGAAATTTGCGAACGCGCCTATCGCGTGTTGGTCGATGAGGTGGACTTCCCACCCGAAGACATTATTTTTGATCCCAATATTTTTGCCATTGCCACCGGCATTGAAGAGCACAACAACTACGCCGTTGACTTCATTGAAGCCACGCGCTGGATCAAACAAAATTTGCCGGGCGCCAAAGTGTCGGGCGGTGTATCCAATGTGTCGTTCAGCTTCCGCGGCAACGACCCCGTGCGCGAAGCCATTCACACGGTGTTTTTGTACCACGCCATTCAAGCCGGCATGGACATGGGCATTGTCAACGCCGGCATGGTGGGTGTGTACGACGAACTCGAACCTGATCTGCGCGAGCGCGTAGAAGACGTGGTCTTGAACCGCCGCCCCGATGCAGGCGAGCGTTTGGTGGAAGTGGCAGAAAACGCCAAAGGCGCTGCCAAAGACGACTCGCAAAAGTTGGCCTGGCGCGGCACACCTGAAGCACCTGTGACGGTATCGGCTCGTTTGTCACACGCCTTGGTGCATGGCATTACCGACTTCATCACCGAAGACACCGAAGAAGCCTATCAAGAAATTTTGGCCAAGAGCGGAAGACCGCTGCACGTGATTGAAGGCCCGCTCATGGACGGCATGAACGTGGTGGGCGATTTGTTTGGCCAGGGCAAGATGTTCTTGCCACAAGTGGTCAAGTCGGCGCGTGTCATGAAGCAAGCGGTGGCGCACTTGGTGCCCTACATTGAAGAAGAAAAACGCCAGCAAGAAGCCGCGGGCCAAGACGTGAAGTCCAAAGGCAAGATTGTGATTGCCACGGTCAAAGGCGACGTGCACGACATTGGCAAAAACATTGTGACGGTGGTGCTTCAGTGCAACAACTTTGATGTGGTCAATATGGGCGTGATGGTGCCTTGCCACGAAATTTTGGCCAAGGCCAAAGAAGAGAATGCCGACATCATTGGCTTGTCCGGACTCATCACGCCCAGTTTGGAAGAGATGCAGTACGTGGCCAGCGAAATGCAAAAAGATGCGCATTTCCGTTTGCGCAAAATGCCGTTGCTCATTGGTGGCGCCACCACCAGCCGTGTGCACACCGCCGTCAAAATTGCACCGCACTACGAAGGCCCGGTGGTCTATGTGCCCGATGCTTCTCGCAGCGTGAGCGTGGCGCAAGGTTTGTTGTCTGACCAAGCTGCCAACTACATTGACGAACTCAATGCCGATTACGCCAAGGTGCGTGAGATGCATGCCAATAAAAAGCAAACCCCCATGTGGCCACTGGCCAAAGCGCGTGGCAATAAAACGAACATCGACTGGACCGCGTTCAAGTCCCCCACGCCCAAGTTCATTGGCCGCCGTGTGTTCAAGAATTTTGATCTGGCCGAATTGGCGCGCTACATCGACTGGGGCCCCTTCTTCCAAACTTGGGATTTGGCCGGCCCGTACCCCGCCATTTTGAAAGACGAAGTGGTGGGTGTGGAAGCACAAAAGGTGTTTAATGATGCGCAAAAGATGTTGCAAAAAATCATTGAAGGACGTTGGATCACGGCGCATGGTGTGATGGGCTTGTACCCCGCCAATAGCGTGAACCACGACGACATTGCTTTGTATGCCGACGAGTCGCGCCAAACGCCTGTGCTGACATGGCACGGCTTGCGCCAGCAAACAGAAAAACAACCTGGCAAGCCCAGCCGTTGCTTGGCAGATTTTGTAGCGCCTTTGCATGATGTCAAAGGTCAACCCACCAACTTGCAAGACTACGTCGGCGTGTTTGCTGTCACTGCGGGCATTGGTGTTGAAAAACGCGAGCAAGCTTTTGAAGCCGCTCACGACGACTACAGCGCCATCATGCTCAAGGCCTTGGCCGACAGATTTGCCGAAGCCTTTGCAGAGTGCATGCACGAGCGAGTGCGCAAAGATTTGTGGGGTTATGCCGCGGCAGAGACGGCATCACTTGATGATTTGGTTGCCGAAAAATACCAAGGCATTCGTCCCGCACCAGGCTACCCCGCTTGCCCCGATCACTCCGTTAAAAAACAAATGTTTGAACTCTTGCAGTGCGAAGAAATTGGTATGGGCTTGACAGAGAGTTTGGCCATGACGCCAGCTGCCAGCGTGTCAGGCTTTTACCTTGGCCACCCCGACAGCCAATACTTCAGCGTGGGCAAAGTGAGCGAAGACCAAGTGCAAGATTTGGCCAAGCGTCAGAACTTGAAAGTGTCAGACATTCAGCGATTGTTGGCGCCCAATTTGTGAGGGTCTTCATGTGTGTTTTTGTGAGCGCTGATTTGCGCCAACCACAAACACGCCACACCCAATACGCCAGCAGCCAAAAGCCAGCGCAAGCCATGTGTGTAGCCCACCTCGGGCGTCCACATCAAACCCAAAGCCAAGGGCGCTGCTGCGCGGCCCAAAGCCAAAGGCAAGCCCAGCATGCCATTGAGCTGACCCACATGATCGCGGCTGACATATTGCGCCATGGCGGTGCCCTTGACAATGGTGTTCAGACCATTGCCCAAACCGTAGAAGGTGACAAATAGCAAAGCGGCCCAAGGCTCCAAACCACCGCCTACTAAAAACAACAAGCCCATAGGCACCAAGCAAGGAATCCATTTGTTGGCGGCATGAACATCTAAATGTTTTTCAAAGACAAACAACAAAAGTCGCCCCAACACCTGAATGACACCAATAGCGGCTGGAATGGCGATGACCCATGCGGGTGACAAATGCGCCTCTTCCAACAAACTCACCATGTGGGCCGGAAGTGCAGAGCTGACGCTGAAAGTCAACAACATGAAGCAGGCAAGCAACCAAAAAGGCGCGCGTTTTAAGTGAACGCCGATGGCATCTGCTGAAGTTTGTGGGGGCTGCAACTCGGAAGTAGGCGGCACTTGAATCGCGGGTTTGCGATCCTCTTCAGCACTTTTTTTGCGATGGGCACCGCGTAACAACCAAAAGTGCAAAGGCCAACAAATAAACCATTGCAACATGGCCAATACACACAAGGCATGGCGCCAACCCAAAGATTGAATCAACCAAGACGACAGCGGAATGAACACCGTACTGGCCAGCCCGCCTAAAAACGTCATGATGATGATGGCGCGCCTGAAATCGTTGGGAAATCTGCGGGTGACAATGGCGAAAACAGGGGAATACAGTGTGGCCGACATGCCAATACCCAAGGCCAGCCATACGCCATAAAACCCAAGCAATGAGTCGATGAAGCTGTGAGCCAACAAACAAGCACCCACCCACACAGAACCCCAAGCCATGACCCTGCGCTCATGACCTTGATCGATCCAGCGCCCGATGGGGTAAGCCATCAAACCATCGGCCAAAAGGGCCAAGCTAAAACCCAATGACACTTCGGCACGGCTGAGCCCTAATTCGCGCTCGACCGGCCCCATCAACAAAGAAAAGGTGTAGAAAACGCTTCCCCATGTGATGAGTTGAGCCCACGACAGCCATACGGCAAATGGGCCCAAAGAGGGCGTTTCAACATTGAGTTTTGATGTTTCCCAAAAATTCCGGAATATGCGCATGTTTGCATTATCAGTCTGCTTCAATGGGCCTGCGGTACTGCACCGCTTCCGCCAAATGTGAAGTTTCAATTTCAGCCATGCCAGACAGGTCTGCGATGGTTCTGGCGACCTTCAAGACACGGTGCGTGCCTCGACCGCTCCATCCAAAATGGGCAGCAACTTGGTGAAGGTATGACGACGCTTCTGAAGACAATGCGCAATGCTTGTCTAGCAGCGCACCGCTGAGCATTTGGTTGTCGCAACTTTGCCTTTGTTGGGCCACGCGCTTGGCTTGCAGGCATCTGCCCCTGATGGTGGCGGTGCTTTCTGCGGCTGGCGCACAGATCAAAAGAGTGGCATCTTGGCTCGGAACTTCAATGTGCAAGTCAATTCTGTCTAATAAAGGACCACTGATTTTTCGCATGTACCTTTGAACTTGATCGGGCGTGCATCGGCACAAAGGCCCCTTGTGTTGACCCGACCGCACCTGACCCGCATAACCACATGGGCAAGGATTCATGGCCGCAATCAACTGGAACCTGGCAGGGAACTCAGCTCGCATGGCCGCGCGCGAAATGGTCACGCTGCCCGACTCAAGTGGCTCGCGCAGTGCTTCTAGGGCAGACCTTGGAAACTCCGGCAGCTCATCTAAAAACAACACACCGTGATGTGCCAAAGAAATTTCGCCAGGCCTCGGTGGCGAGCCTCCGCCCACCAAGGCCACCGCACTGGCTGAATGGTGCGGATGGCGCGTGGGCCGCCTTGCCCATTGTGAAAGATCAAACCTCCCCGCGAGGCTGGCAATGGCAGCCGCTTCCAATGCTTCGCTCACATCGAGAGGCGAAAGCAAGCCCGAAAAACGATGAGCAAGCATGGACTTGCCCGACCCTGGAGGCCCCACCATCAACAAGCTGTGACCACCGGCCGCAGCAATTTCAAGTGCACGTTTGGCCGCTGCCTGTCCTTTCACATCGGCCAAATCGAGTGCCTGCGCCATGGTTTGTGTGGGCAGGGTGCTGGGCGCTAGCTTTGCCCAGCCCAGTTCATCTTGAATATCCGCATCTTCATGCTTTGAGTCCACTGTGGCAAAACGATTGGCTACAGCCTTTAAGTTTTCGGCTCGGTAAACAATGACATCGGGCACCAGAGATGCTTCTTCTGCGCTGCCTGGCGGAAGCACCAGGCTTCGGCCTTTGGGGTCTTGGTGCAAGGCCAGGCCCATGATCAATCCGCCTTTGACGGGCCGCAAAGCACCAGACAAAGACAACTCGCCGGCAAATTCAAAGTGCTTCAGCTCATGGCCATCGATTTGCCCGCTGGCGGCCAAGATGCCCAATGCAATCGGCAGGTCAAAGCGCCCGGAGTCTTTGGGCAGATCGGCTGGCGCCAAGTTCACAGTGATGCGCTGGTTGTTTGGGAATTCAAAACCAGAGTTTTGCAGCGCAGAGCGGACACGTTCACGGGCTTCTTTGACCTCAACATCTGCCAGACCTACCAAAGTGAAGCTGGGCAAGCCATTGGCCAAGTGCACCTCAACGGTGACGGGGGGTGATTGAAGACCAAGCAAAGCTCGACTTTGCACCAAAGACAGACGCATACTGATTCCTTGCACCATTTAAGTGCACCAAAGCTTAGAGTTTTGATAAACCAAACCTAGGGGGGTGCAAATGTCATTGGAACACCGAAGTTCTTAAAACGGCCTGTTTCAGAGGGGTGACATTGACTTGCACGGATGCAGTGAAGCACTGGCATGCTAAATGCTAAGTACCCAAGGTCACTCAAACGGCGCCTGCTGCACCAGAATCAACTTTGTCTTTTAACGTTGGCGCTGTGAGTGATTACCGTTACCGTGGTATTTCGCAAAGTCGCCTAGACCCTGCAGTGCAGGGCGGTGCTGACTATGCCGACAAGAGCGGTTTTTACCTGGGTGTCTGGGGCTCTAGCATCAAATGGATCAAGGACGCTGGTGGTGACTCCAACATGGAAGTTGACATTTATGGCGGCTACAAATTCACAGTTGGCGACATTGGCTATGACCTAGGCTTTTTGCGCTACGAGTACTCTGGCAACAAGCTGACCCCAAGTGCCAACACCAACGAGTTGTATGGTGCTGTCACCATGGGCCCCTTGACTGCAAAGTATTCACAAAGCACAGGCAATCTGTTTGGTTTTGCAAACAGCAAGGGCAGCACATATTTGGATTTAACCGCCACATTTGATTTGGGCGGCGGCTACTCATTGGCACCTCACTTGGGTCGTCAAACCGTCAAGGGTGCTGACAACGGCAAGTACTCGTACACAGACTATGCACTGACATTGGGCAAAGATTTGGGCAATGGCCTGACGGCCTCTGCTGCCGTGATTGGCACCGATGCTGAAAAAGGCTCTTATGTGTATGGCACCAAGCAACTCGGCAAAGCCGGTGTGGTTGTGGGCCTCAAATACGCTTTCTAAATTACCCCCATCACAAGGAGCCATCATGAAACTGGTGACCGCCATCATTAAACCGTTCAAGCTGGACGAAGTGCGTGAAGCATTGTCTGCCATTGGCGTACAAGGTATTACCGTGACTGAGGTCAAAGGCTTTGGTCGTCAAAAAGGCCACACTGAGTTGTATCGGGGTGCTGAATACGTGGTTGATTTCTTGCCCAAGGTCAAGATTGAAGCCGCTGTTTCATCCGATCAAGTTGAACGTGTGATCGAAGCCATCGAATCAGGTGCGCGCACCGGCAAGATTGGCGACGGCAAAGTGTTTGTGTACGACTTGGAACAAGTCATTCGCATCCGCACTGGTGAAACTGGGGCCGAAGCCCTTTGATGTCCCTGAAAGAGAGAACAAAATGAAACAACTATTTGCTGCCCTCGCATTGGGACTGTCCTTGTGTTTTGGCGGTGCTGCGATTGCTCAAACAGCACCTGCGGCCGAAGCCAAAGTGGAAGCCAAAGCGGAAGCTACTGCGCCGGCCACAGCGCCCGCGACAGCACCCACAACAGCACCTGCTGCCGCTGAAGCTGCGCCTGTGCTAGTTCCCAACAAAGGCGATACGGCTTGGATGATGGTCTCCACCATCCTCGTCATCATGATGGTGGTGCCAGGCTTGGCACTGTTCTATGGCGGCTTGGTTCGCAGCAAAAACATGCTGTCGGTGCTGATGCAAGTCATGGTCACCTTCTCCTTAATTACCGTGTTGTGGTTTATCTATGGCTACAGCTTGGCCTTCACGGAAGGCAACGCCTATATTGGTGGCCTAGACCGTTTGTTCATGAAAGGCATTTGGGACAATGCGGCGGGTACTTTTGCAAACGCTGCAACTTTCAGCAAGGGCGTGGTTATTCCTGAAATCACTTTTGCTGGATTCCAAGCGACTTTTGCGGGCATCACTTGCGCATTGATCGTGGGCGCTTTTGCAGAGCGCATCAAGTTCTCTGCCGTGTTGCTCTTCATGACTTTGTGGTTCACCTTCAGCTACTTGCCCATTGCCCACATGGTGTGGTTCTGGATGGGTCCTGACGCTTACGCAAGCAAAGAAGTGGTTGACGAGATGACTGGCAAAGCTGGTTTGATCTGGCAGTGGGGCGCGCTTGACTTTGCTGGAGGTACCGTTGTGCACATCAACGCTGCGGTCGCTGGTTTGGTTGGCGCGTTCATGATCGGCAAACGCATTGGTTATGGCCGTGAAGCCATGGCACCTCACTCTTTGACATTGACCATGGTCGGTGCCGCATTGTTGTGGGTGGGCTGGTTCGGTTTCAATGCAGGCTCTGCCCTGGAAGCCAATGGTTTTGCAGCACTCGCTTTCGTCAACACCTTGTTGGCTACAGCCGCCGCAGTGTTGGCCTGGTGTGTGGGTGAAGCCCTCATGCGCGGCAAAGCGTCTATGCTCGGTGCAGCCTCAGGTGCTGTGGCTGGTTTGGTGGCCATCACGCCAGCAGCTGGCAACGTCGGTATTGGCGGCGCCTTGGTGATTGGTATCGTGGCAGGCTTTGCATGTTTGTGGGGCGTCAATGGCCTGAAGAAAATGCTGGGCGCTGATGACTCCTTGGACGTCTTTGGTGTGCACGGTGTCGGCGGTATCGTCGGTGCCTTGCTCACCGGCGTGTTCAACTCCCCCGCATTGGGCGGCCCTGGTTTTGTGGCAGATTGGGTCACTGTGACCATGGTGACTGCGGCCGATTACTCTATCGCTGCACAAGTGTGGACACAAGCCAAAGCCGTGTTGCTTACCATTGTGTGGTCTGGCGTGGTTTCTCTGGTTGCTTTCAAACTGGTCGACTTGACAGTGGGTCTGCGTGTCAGTGAAGAAGCCGAGCGCGAAGGTTTGGACATCAGTTCACACGGCGAAACTGCTTATCACAGCTAAGCCATCCAAATTTTCGAAAAGTGAGTCTCCAAGTTCAAAGCCCGCTTCGGCGGGCTTTTTTTCGTCTTCGAACAGTTTTAAGTCAAATGAGAGGCGTTCTTAATTCACAATTGAATCAATCAAAAATGTCGATCTTACTTTCACCGCCATCACCCAAAAAATGACAACGCCCATCATCAAGCCGCAATGGCAACGCATGACAGCCGAAGCCGATGGTTTGGGAGAGTCCCCCTTCTGGCATCCTGCAGAAAATCGCTTGTATTGGCTTGACATCCCTGGTCAGCGCTTGCGCCGAATGAGCGTGTCTGCCGATTTGTCTACGGAGCAAGTTGTTGAAAATTGGATGCTTGATGAAGAGCCGGGTTGTTTTGCGCCAACGGTTCACGGGGGCTTTGTGATTGCTTTGCGAAGTGGTGTTTACCGTGCGCCCACATGGGGAGGTGCCCGGCAGTTGTTGGCAGCCGCACCTTACGATACTGAGCGCTTTCGATTCAATGATGGCAAGTGCGATCCAGCGGGCCATTTTTGGGTGGGCTCCATGTACGAACCGCGCGATCAAGCCGCCGCTGTTTTGTATGCGCTGCAAGCCAATGGCCAATTGGCTGCCAAAGCCAAAGACGCCACGGTGGCCAATGGTTTGGCGTGGTCCCCTGACGGCAAAACAATCTATTGGTCAGACACAGGGGCGCATTGCATCAGAGCTTGGAACTATGACCCCGACACGCAGGCCATAAGCCAAGAGCGAGTGTTTGCCCAATTCCCCTTGAAGCCCAAAGACTGGGCTTACGGGACTGCCAGCGCGCAAGCCTACTCAGGTCGACCCGATGGCGCCGCAGTCGATGCACAAGGCAATTACTATTCGGCCATGTACGAGGGGCATCGCTTGGCCAAGTTTGCGCCGGATGGTCGCTGCTTGGCTTGGATCGAGACGCCTGTTCAGTGCCCCACAATGCCCTGCTTTGGCGGGCCAGACTTGCGCACCCTGTTTATCACCACGTCGTCTCATGGCCGCAGTGCAAAGGAGTTGCAGGCTTTGCCCAACTCAGGCTGCGTATTTGCCATGCGTGTCGAGACGCCAGGGCAAGCTGTGAGTTTTTTCAAAAACTGAATTGACCTATTTCTGCAGCGCAAAACTGCTTGAAAATGCCCTAAACAAGACGCAGACGATTACCATTGCCACATGAATTCAAGCACAAGCACCCAGCCAAGCCAAGATCAAGCACTCGATCTGCCAACGCTTATGGAAACCATTCGCTCTGCCGCTGCAGAGCCTGAAGGTCGCCGTCGCACATTTCGCATTCATGGTTCTGGCAGCCATGATTTTTATGGTGAATCTTTAGAGGGCGAATTGTTGGAAACGCGTGGGCTACAAGGCATTTCGCAGTATGAACCCAGTGAACTGGTGGTCACGGTGGCTGCGGGCACACCCATGAAGGTCTTGGAGGCCGCACTGGCAGCGCAGGGACAGTGCTTGGCATTTGAGCCGCCTCATTTCCAAGTTGCCACTGATGGCGCACCTTCCGCCAAACCAGCCACGGTGGGCGGCATGGTGGCCTCTGGCCTGAGTGGTCCTACAAGAGCCAGCGTGGGTTCGGTTCGAGATTTTGTGCTGGGGCTTCGGTTCATCAATGGCCGCGGCGAGCACCTGAGCTTTGGTGGCCAAGTCATGAAGAATGTGGCCGGTTATGACGTGAGCCGTTTGTTGGCCGGCAGTTGGGGCACCTTGGGCCTGATCACAGAGGTTTCTTTGAAGGTCTTGCCCGTGGCGCCTGCCGAAGCCTTTTTGATGTGCCAGCTGCCGCAAGACAAAGCTCTAAATTTGTTGCACCAATGGGGCGGTCAACCTTTGCCTTTGAATGCCAGTTGCTGGGTCAAAGACACCACGCAAGCTGGCGCGCCCGAAATTTTGTTTGTGCGTTTGCGCGGTGCGCACGCCGCGGTGCAATCTGCCAAGCTGCGAATGTCGCAAGATGTGACCAAGTTGCAAAGTGAATTGATGGAACAAACGGCCGAAGCAGCAGCCCATGATTGGGCTTTGGCCCGTGATCAACGTTTGCCGTTTTTCACAGAACACGCCGCTTCTGAAGACCTGGCTTTGTGGCGTTTGTCGGTACCCCAAACAGCGCCGGTGCTCAACATGCCCATCACGGCAAGTTCAACTTTCATAGAGTGGCATGGTGCACAGCGTTGGGTCTGGGCGCCGCTCAGCGAAGCATCCAATATCAGGCACACAGCTGCTGCCGTGGGGGGTCAAGCTACTCTATTTCGCCGGCCGCAGCAGGCCACTGCGGCCATGCGCCTGAACACACCCGTCTTCACACCGCTTGACCCAGTACAACAACGCATTCAACAAGCGTTGAAACACGAATTCGACCCTGCGGGCATCTTTGGCCCGCGCAGACTGAACGCGCATTTCTGAGGCTCAACATGCAAACCCAACTCGCACCTGAGTTTCAAAACACTCTGATCGGCAAAGAAGCTGAGGCCATTTTGCGTCAATGCGTGCATTGTGGATTTTGTTCTGCCACTTGCCCGACCTATCAATTGATGGGCGATGAATTGGATGGGCCGCGGGGTCGCATCTACCTCATGAAGCAAGTGTTTGAAGGGGCAGAGCCCACGCGCAAAACACAATTGCATCTCGACCGCTGTCTCACGTGTCGCAACTGCGAAAGCACCTGTCCTAGCGGTGTTGAATATGGTCATTTGGTTGATTTGGGCCGCAAGGTGGTTGATGCCAAAGTGCCAAGGCCATTGAAGGAGCGCGCACTGCGTTGGGTGCTCAAGGAAGGACTTACTTCTGCGCTGTTTGCACCTGCCATGAAGTTGGGACAAAGTGTTCGAGGACTCATGCCCGCCACTTTGAAGGCCAAGGTACCAGCGCCGCAAAATGCAGGCGCGTGGCCGCAAGAAACGCATGCTCGCAAGGTCTTGATGTTGGCCGGTTGCGTGCAGCCCGCCATGATGCCCAACATCAACACAGCAACGGCACGTGTGCTCAATGCTTGTGGCATTCAGGTTGTCGTGCCGCCAGCAGCAGGCTGTTGTGGTGCGGTGAAGTTTCACTTGAACGATCAAGTGGGTGGTTTGGACCACATGCGTCACAACATCGATGCGTGGTGGCCTTGGGTCGAACAAGGTGTCGAAGCCATCGTGATGAATGTTTCAGGCTGTGGCGTCACTGTGAAAGAGTATGGTCACTTGTTGCAACATGACGTGCAATATGCAGAAAAGGCAAAACGCATTTCAGAACTCACACGCGACTTGAGCGAGTTGTTGCCCATGTGTTTGCCAGAGCTGCAAAAGAAATTAAAGCCCGAGCAGGTTTCGCAAGTTGGCTTGCTGGCCTACCACCCGCCATGCACACTGCAGCATGGCCAACAACTCAAAGGTGGGGTAGAGACCCAGCTGGGTCAGCTGGGATTCAAGTTGCGCGTGGCCGACAACGAGTCGCATTTGTGCTGTGGCTCGGCCGGCACCTATTCTGTGCTGCAAGCCGACACAGCCTATGCCTTGCGCGATCGCAAACTGGGGCATCTCAACAAGTTACAGCCCACGGTTATTTTGAGCGCCAACATCGGCTGCATCACCCATTTGCAAAGCGGGGCTGATGTGCCTGTGAGGCACTGGGTGGAGCTGGTGGATGAGGTGCTGACAAAAAGTCAGTGACCTGAAGTCAGTGAGCGGCCAGAGCCGCTTCAATGTCTTGCGCTATTTTTTCTGGCTTGTCCATGGAAGCGTAGCGCTTGATCACGCGGCCATCACGCCCAACCAAAAACTTGGTGAAATTCCACTTGATGGCTTTGCTGCCCAGTAGGCCGGGCGCTTCGGCGCACAGCCATTGGTAAAGCGGGTGTGCATCGGGCCCATTCACATTGACTTTTTCCAGCATGGTGAAACTCACGCCGTAATTGACTTGGCAATATTGCGCGATGGCTTGATTGCTGCCAGGATCTTGATTGCCAAATTGGTTGCAGGGAAAACCCAACACCGCCAGGCCTTGGTCTTTGTAGGCTTGATGAACTTTTTCGAGTCCTGCAAATTGAGGTGTGAAACCGCAAGCGCTGGCGGTGTTCACAATGAGCATGACCTTGCCGCGTAGTTGGCTCAGTGCCAAGCTTTGGCCGTTCATTTGAGTGGCTTCAAAATCGTAGATTGTTTTCACAGGATGCGCCTTTTAAAAGCAGAGTCAAATGAACAACAGGACGAACACTCAACCATGCAGGTTGTCGTTTTTAGCTACTTCGATCAAATGCTTCACCTCTTCACTGTGCTCGCGCAAGTTGCGCTCGTGCCAGCGTTTGATGAGCCACATGCAAAAGGCCACCACAAAACCAAATGCGGTGATGGCGCCGAAGGCAGAGAGCCCCATGCCGGTAGAGAATGTGTACAAACCGCCCAACAACAAAATACAGGCCTGCTCATTGAAATTTTGAACCGCAATAGAGCGCCCAGCCCCCATCAGATTGTGGCCACGGTGTTGCAGCAAGGCATTCATGGGCACCACCAAAAAGCCACCCAATGCGCCCAGCAATATGAGGAACGGTGCAGCCACCCAAACGTTGTCAATGAAATTCATGCCCATCACCAAGATGCCCATGCCAATGCCCAGTGGCATCACCAGGGTGGCTTGGTGCAGCTTCATGCGCATGGAGGCAACCACGGCACCCACGGCTGTGCCAATGGCCACAACACCGACCAAGCTCGAAGCTTGGGTGGTGGAGTATCCCAAAGCGGCGGCACTCCAAGCCAAGACGATGTAACGCAAATTGCCCGACACCCCCCAAAACAAGGTGGTGGTTGACAATGAAATTTGTCCCAATTTGTCATTCCACAAACGTGAGTTGCAGCCCCAGAAATCGGGTATCAAGGCCACCAAGTTTTTAGGCATGGGGCGCATTTCGACACCGGTGTTGGGAATGCGGGTGTTGAACCAAGCAGCCAAAGCATACAAAGAAATTAAAAGCAGAATGGCAGCTTCAGGCCCTGTATCGATGCCTGTGTCTAAAAACGGCATATTGAAGCCCAACAAGAATTCAGTCACATTGGGACCCACCAATTGGCCACCAATCAAAACCCCCAAGATGATGGAGGCAATGGTCAAACCTTCAATCCATCCGTTGGCTTTGACCAATTGAGAGGATGGCAGCAACTCGGTCAAGATGCCGTATTTGGCGGGTGAGTAAGCCGCAGCGCCCAAGCCCACAATGGCATACGACAGAAGCGGATGCGTGCCAAAGAGCATCATCAAACAACCCACCACTTTGATGGCGTTGCTGATGAACATCACCTCACCTTTGGGCCTAGAGTCGGCAAAGGCCCCCACAAAGGGCGCGAGCACCACGTAAAAGAGTGCGAACATGGGCACCAAAGCCGCACGTTGCCATTCGGCACCACCACTGATGCGAATGAGTTCAACCGCGGCGACAAAAAGTGCGTTGTCGGCCAGCGAGCTGAAAAACTGGGCCGACATGATGGTGTAAAAACCGCGCTTCATGAAATCATGCAGTGATTCGAGAGTGCAAAAAAGCCGAACTCGAAATGATGGAAGTTGATTAAAGCAACACCTGCTGTGCAAGTGTTGGGGTAAGTTTCTGTTATATCACGCTATGTAGTGACACAATCTAGGCTTCTTCCCTTGTGATTGATTTCAGTTTAATGATCTGATATGCCAAGACCGATTCAGGCCACCATCGACCTTCAAGCTTTGCGACACAATCTCGCGCAAATGAAATCAGCCGCACCCGATGCTTTGGCGTGGGCGGTTGTCAAAGCCAATGCGTATGGTCATGGCATTGAACGTGTGTTGGAAGGCTTGCGCGCAGCGGACGGCCTTGCTCTGCTTGATTTGGCGGACGCCGAGCGCGTTCGCCAATTGGGCTGGCGGGGCCCCATTCTGTTGCTGGAAGGGGCTTTTGAGACTCGCGATTTGGAGTGGTGTTCACGTCTAAATTTGTGGCATGTGGTGCATTGCGAAGCGCAAATTGACATGTTGGCCATTCACAAAACACATCAAGCGCACCGCGTATTCCTTAAAATGAATACGGGTATGAATCGTTTGGGTTTTACCCCGCAGGCCTTTCGAGCGGCTTGGACACGCTTGAATGCATTGCCTCAAGTCGACGAAATTTCTCTGATGTCGCACTTCAGTGACGCAGATGGTGACAAAGGCATATCGGCGGCCATGGCCTTGTTTCAAGAATTCACCCATGACTTATCGGGTGAACGCAGTCTTTGTAACAGCGCCGCCGTTTTGCGTCACGCCAAAGATGCCAAGGTTCGCGTTGACTGGGTGCGCCCAGGCATAGCGCTTTATGGCAGCTCCCCAGATTACCCTGCACATTCGGCAGCCCATTGGGATTTGAAACCGGTGATGAGTTTGAATGCGGCGATCATTGCCGTACAGCATTTGCAGGTGGGTGACACAGTCGGTTATGGCTCTGCTTTTGTTGCTGATCGGCCCATGCGAATTGGGGTTGTGGCGTGTGGCTATGCAGATGGCTACCCAAGACATGCACCCACCGGCACGCCCGTGTGTGTGGACGGTGTGCGATCGCGCACGGTGGGCCGCGTGAGCATGGACATGATCACCGTTGACATCACCGACTTGCCTCATGCCGATCGCGGCAGTGAAGTCACGCTGTGGGGTTTGCCCACAAAAACAAGCCTGCCATCTGCAGGCGTACCGATTGATGAAGTGGCCAGTGCGGCAGGCACGGTGGGCTATGAGTTGATGTGTGCTTTGGCGACCCGCGTGCCAGTCACCGTGTTGGACGCACTTTGAACGCCAAGCAGCAAAACACCTTGGCCCTGGTGGCCGCGTTCATGTTGATCTTGATTTGGGGCGCCAACTTCAGCGTTCAAAAGTATCTGCTCGACACCTTGTCACCCAGCGGTTTTTTATTCGCTCGTTACTTGATCATGCCCACTTGTGCCTTGATCATGATGCGCATCACCTTGGGTCAATTTTTTCCACCTATCGCTCGCAAAGACCTCATTGAATTGGCCAGTCTGGGCTTCATTGGGCACAGCTTGCATGTGGGCATTGTTTGTTATGGCATCCATTTGTCAACGCCATTTTCAAGTTCTGTGATCTTGGCGTGTGGCCCCATTTTTACTTTGTTGATTTTGCGTTGGAAAGGCCACGAGCGACTTCAACGTTACCAAGTCTTGGGTGTGTCTGTGGCGTTTGCGGGCGTGCTGATTTTCCTTTCTGAAAAAATCATGAAAGGGGACATGCGGGCCACTGGCGGTGACGTGGTGCTGTTTGTCGCAGCGATCTTGTTTTCTTATTACACCGTGCAAGCCAAACCCATGCTCGAAAAACATGGCAGCATTTTGACCATGGGCTACGCCACGCTTTGGGGGGGGTTGCCAGTCATGCTGGTGTCAATTCCGGCCGGGCTTGAAGCGCCCTGGGCCAGTTTGGGTGTGCAAGGCTGGGCCGCCATGGGCTGGTCGGTATTGATTGCCGCTTTTGGAGGGTGGCTGGTTTGGGGTTGGGTGAATCAGGTGCGAGGCGTGGCCAAAACGGCACCCCTCATGTACCTCATGCCGCCCGTGGCAGGTGTGTTTGCGTGGGCCCTTACTGGGGAGCAATACACCACCATCAAATTGGCCGGTGCGGCCATTGCTCTGCTGGGTGTGGCTTACACCCAATTTGCGCCTCAGCGCAAAAACCCGTCGTAAGCAGTTTTCAAGATCAGAGCACCAACAACGAACAAGAAGGCATAACGCACAAAGGCCGCGCCGTGTTGGAGTGCCAGTCGGGTGCCAATGAGGCTGCCAATCACATTGGCCAAGGCCATCGGAATTGCCAAATGCCACCACACATGGCCTTGCCAGGTGAACAAGGCCAAGGCCGAAAAGTTGGTGGCAGTGTTCATCAGTTTGGAAGAAGCCGATGCATTCAAAAAATCATAGCCCAAGAAACGAACATAAGCAAAAACGAAAAAACTACCGGTTCCTGGTCCAAAAAAACCATCGTAAAAACCAATCAGCAGGCCCATGGCCGCTGCAATCAAGGCCTCCTTTTTGCCCTGAAATCGCGGCTCGTGCAATTGCCCCATGTTTTTCTTGGCAAGGGTGTAAATGAGCAAAGCGATGAGTAAAAACGGCAAGGCTTTTCGCAAAAAACTCGGGTCAATGTGCGTCACGGTCCATGCGCCGCAGGCTGAGCCCAACAGTCCAGCCATGGCAGCTGGAATCAGAGCCGCCCAACGCAGGTCGACTTTTTTGCTGAATTGATAGGTGGCAAAAGCAGTGCCCCAAATGGCGGCGCTTTTGTTGGTGCCAACCAAGGTGGCGGGCGGCGCATAAGGAAAGGCGGCAAACAGGGCGGGAACCAAAATGAGGCCACCACCACCCACAATGGAGTCGACCATGCCCGCAAACAGCGAGGCCAGGGAGACAAGCAATATTTCCATCAAAAAAAAGCGCCGCTTGCGCGACGCTTGTAAAAAGTCACATCTCGTTTTGGATGTTTATATTCGATTAGTTTGGGTGTCTCCTCTGCCCTCAAAACGAACCCAAACAGCAGTTCATCGAGTGCATGAAATGTAAAACGCTTCATGGGGCTTTGCCATCAGGGATTTCCCGCGGCAAACTCCCTGGCATCTCTGGCCATCCAGTGAGCTGCTTTTTCGGCAATCATCAAAGTGGGGCTGTTGGTATTGCCACTCGTGATGGTGGGCATGACACCGGCATCTACGATGCGCAAACCACGAATGCCGCGAACTTGCAATTGGCTGTTGACCACAGCCATGGGGTCGTCTGCGCGGCCCATGCGGGTGGTGCCCACAGGGTGAAAAATAGTACTGGCAATGTCGCCTGCAAGCCGGGCCAACTCTTCATCGGTTTGGTATTGAACACCCGGCTTGAACTCTTCGGGCTCAAAAGCGGCCATGGCTGCCTGGGACATGATGCGCCGGGTGACGCGCAAGCTGTCGGCAGCCACTTTTCGATCTTCGTCGGTACTCAAATAATTGGGCGCAATGGCCGGCGGCACTTTGAAATCTGGGCTCTTCAAGCTGACGCTGCCGCGGCTGCTGGGGTTCAAGTTGCAAACGCTGGCCGTGATGGCGGGAAAGCTGTGCAAGGGCTCGCCAAACGCGTCAAGGCTGAGCGGTTGCACATGGTATTGAATGTTGGCCCACTCGCGCTGCGCATCGCTTTTTGTGAAGGCACCCAATTGGCTGGGGGCCATGCTCATGGGCCCCGATCTAGACAAGGCATATTCCAAACCAATTTTGGCTTTGCCCCACCAACTGTTGGCCAAGGTGTTCAGCGTTTTGGCATTCTTCACTTTGTAGACCGAACGAATTTGCAAATGATCTTGCAAATTCGCGCCCACACCGGGCAAGTCATGGGTAACATCCACGCCCACTTGTTTCAGATCTTTGCCTGCACCAATGCCTGAGAGTTGCAAAATTTGGGCAGAGCCAATGCTGCCCGCGCTCAATGCAACTTCGCGCGTGGCGCTGGCCGTGACCAATTGGTGGCCGTCCCAAACCCTAACGCCGGTGCATCGCTTGCCACCATCGGCATCGGTTTCAATGACCAGCCCAGCCACTTGGGCTTGGGTCCAAAGTTCGAAGTTGGGTCGAGCAAAGCAGGTGGGTCTTAAAAATGCTTGTGCCGTATTCCAGCGCCAACCACTTTTTTGATTCACATCAAAATAGCCAACACCTTCGTTGTTGCCCTGATTGAAATCGTTTGAAGAGGGAATGCCCGCTTGTTGGGCCGCAAGGGCAAAAGCATCCAACACTCCCCAACTCAGGCGCTGTTTTTCAACACGCCATTCGCCGCCTGCTTGGCGCGCTTTGAGAAGCTGAAAATAATCGGTAGAGGCTGTGTCGTCATGCGCTTGGGGCTTGAGAAGCTCAGTGACAACGCCCTTGGCGCCGTGCACGGCAGTGGCGCCTTGATGGTGGTCTTCGTGCAATTTGAAATAGGGCAGGCATTGATCCCAACGCCACGCGTCATCACCAGTGAAGTTGGCCCACTGATCGTAGTCGCGCGACTGACCTCGCATGTAAATCATGCCGTTGATGCTGCTGCAACCCCCCAGCACTTTGCCCCGAGGGTAGCGCAGCGTTCGGCCGTTCAAGCCTTGCGCGGCCTCTGTTTGGTAAAGCCAATCGGTGCGTGGATTGCCAATGCAGTACAAATAACCCACTGGAATGTGAATCCAGTGATAGTCGTCGCGCTTGCCGGCCTCAATCAGCAATACGCGTTTGCTGGCATCGGCCGACAAGCGATTGGCCAGAAGACAGCCTGCGGTACCAGCGCCAACGATGATGTAGTCAAAAGTGCTGTCGTTCATGGCGCCTCAAAAAAGTGTCGCTGCTTATTTGGCCGTGGGCATGACAAACTCGGCGCCCTTGCCAATGCTCTCGGGCCAACGCTGCATGATGGATTTTTGCTTGGTGTAAAAGCGCACGCCTTCCTCGCCATAAGCATGCATGTCGCCAAACAAGCTGCGCTTCCAGCCACCAAAACCATGCCAAGCCATGGGCACAGGAATGGGCACGTTGATGCCCACCATACCCACCTGAATGCGGCGTGAAAACTCGCGCGCTATGTTGCCATCGCGCGTGAAGCAACTCACGCCATTGCCAAACTCGTGGTCATTGATGATTTGCACCGCTTGGCCAAAATCTTTCACGCGCACACATGACAAAACGGGGCCAAAAATTTCTTCTTTGTAGATCTTCATGTCGGTGCTGACGTGGTCAAACAAGGTGCCGCCCAACCAGAAACCGTTGTCGCAACCTGCGCCTGCTTTGGCGCCATCAAATTGACGACCATCGACCAACAATTTGGCGCCTTCGGCCACGCCGGCGTCAATGTAGCCCCGAATGCGTTGCTGGGCTGCTGCGGTCACGATGGGGCCCATTTCAGCTGCAAGATTTTCGCCGTTCAGTACTTTGAGCGCGCGTGTTTTTTCAATCAACAAGGGCATCAAGCGCTCAGCCACATCGCCCACCAACACAGCCACGCTGATGGCCATGCAACGCTCACCAGCCGACCCATAAGCGGCACCGATGAGCGCGTCGACCGCTTGGTCAATGTCTGCATCGGGCATGACAACCATGTGATTTTTGGCGCCGCCCAAAGCCTGCACGCGTTTGCCGTGCCGAGCACCGTTTTCGTACAAGCTGTTGGCAATGGGGGTTGAGCCCACAAAACTTTAAGACAAAAGTGTTGCCACAGGCAATGGCAACAGGAAACATCCACATAGGCACCATGACGGGAAAGTTAAAGGGCGTGACGCCTGCCACAACGCCTAGTGGTTGGCGCAGCGTCCAGTTGTCGATGCCGGTTGAAACTTGGTCGGTGAAGTCGCCTTTGAGCAGTTGCGGAATGCCGCAGGCAAATTCCACAATTTCGATGCCGCGAGTGACCTCGCCTTGTGCATCTGTAAAGACTTTGCCGTGCTCAGCCGTAATCATGTGCGCCAGTTGGTCGCGGTGAAGATTGAGCAGTTCTAAAAACTTGAACATCACTCGGGCGCGGCGCAATGGGGGTGTATCGGCCCAAGCTTGAAACGCAGCTTGCGCCGAGGCAACCGCTTGTTCGACGTCTTGGATATTGGCCAAACTCACACGGCCAGTGACGGCGCCAGTGGCAGGGTTGAAGACATCTTGCGCACGGGTGCTAGAGCCCGAGACTCTGTGACCCGAAATGAAATGAGCGATGCTGGTGACAGTCATGAAAAATCCTAAGGCCTCAAAGGAGTTGGAATGGGTGTGGGGTAGGCGCAGATGTTAATCGGTATTGGCCACTTCGGTGGCAGGGTGGCGGCGCCTGAACATGCCCCAGCCCTCCATGTGCAAGACGCAATCGCCATGTTGGTTGTGCATTTCCCATTGGGTTCGAACCAAACCGACATCGGGTTTAGAGCGCATGGGCCTGGACGCCAAAATTTTGTGTTTCAAGCGCAGGGTGTCATTGGGAAAGACGGGTTTTTTCCACTGCAAGTTTTCCAAGCCAGGCGAGCCCAAACTGGCAGCTTCGTGCAAAAAGTTGGTCACCATCAGTCGCATGGCCATCGAACAGGTGTGCCATCCGCTGGCGCACAAATCACCAAACACAGACGCCTTGGCCGCCTCATCGTTCAGGTGAAATGGTTGAGGGTCGAACTGTGTTGCAAACGCAATGATCTCTTCGCGTGTGGGAGTGATGCTGCCCAAATCGCGCTCACTGCCTGGTTGCATGTCTTCCCAGTAATAGCGAATGGTCCGCGCGCTTTCAGCTGACATCAGCGCCCCCCTGACACATCAATCAAGCTCATGGTGGTGTAGCTGGCTTCTTCAGACAACAGCCACACAATGGCTTGGGCCACCTCCATGGCGCTGCCACCGCGCTTGGCAGGCACCAAGTGCTCCAGGTCTTTCACGCGATTGGGCAGGCCGCCCGAGGCATGGATTTCGGTGTCGATGAGTCCGGGGCGAACGGCATTGACGCGAATGCCCTCACCAGCAACCTCCTTGGCCAAACCCAGGGTCAGGCTATCGATGGCGCCTTTGGCTGCAGCGTAATCCAGGTACTGGCCTGCTGCGCCAAGCCGTGAAGCCGCACTCGACAAGTTCACAATGCTGCCGCCTTGGCCGCCATGCTTGGTGCTCATTTGCAAAACGGCTTCACGCGCGCAAAGCATGGAGCCCAAAACATTGACGTCAAACATTCGGCGCCAGCGCGCCATGCTCATTTCATCGAGCCGAGCAGTGACGTCGATCACGCCGGCGTTGTTGACCAAGCCTTGCAGGGGTCCCAATTCGGCCTTCACTCGCTTGAACATGGCCAGCACTTGCCCCTCGTCCGCCACATCGGCTTGCACTGCCATAGCGCGAGCACCGGCGTCTTGAATTTGCTTGACCACCAGTTGAGCGGCGTCGGCGTTGGCGGTGTAATTGACCGCCACATCCCAGCCTTTTTGAGCCGCCAAAATGCATGTGGCAGCACCAATACCGCGGCCACCCCCCGTGACCAATAAAACTTTGCGCATGGTTTGTCTCCTGCAGAGTTATGGCCAAACTGTTAAAACAGGGGCCTGTGTTTGCTTTAGCTATGCAGATTACCTTAAGTAGGAGCTTTTTGTGAGTCACTCAGTCGACTATTATTTCGCCCCGCAAAGCCCATGGGCTTATTTGGGTCACCAACGTTTTCAAACCATCCTCCAAAAATCGGGGGCTTCGGTGCGAGTCATGCCCATCGATTTAGGCGGCAAGGTTTTTCCTATTTCTGGGGGCCTGCCCCTAGGCCAAAGAGCACCTCAAAGGCAGGCTTATCGCTTGACGGAATTGGCGCGCTTTAGCAAATGGTTGGGTGCACCCCTGCATCTCAAACCCACATTTTTCCCGGTCAGTGGGGATGACGCCGCCAAGCTCATCATTGCCGTTGACATGGCGGAGGGCGCCAATGCTGCCATGGCCATCTCGGGTGCTATTTTGTCGGCGGTTTGGTCTCAGCAGCGAAACATTGCAGATGAAAAAACCTTGGTTGAACTGCTCAAGGAGCAAAAACTGCCAGCCAGTTGCTTGGAGCAGGCCTATAGCCAAGCGGCCCAAGAGCGCTATGAAACCTATACCCAAATGGCCATTGATGCGGGTGTCTTTGGCGCACCCAGTTATGTGGTGAACGGAGAAATTTTTTGGGGCCAAGACCGCCTTGATTTTGTTGAGCGAGCGCTCGCCCCTTAATTTTTCAGGAGAAACCCATGGGATCCATCATTCAATTGTCTGCGGCAGACGGCACACAAGTGCCAGCGTATGTGGCCACACCTGCCGCTCCCGCCAAGGCGGCCGTGCTGGTCATTCAAGAAATCTTTGGGGTCAATGCGCACATCCGAGAAGTGGCAGATGCCTACGCCAAGGAGGGTTTTTTGGCCATTGCACCGGCCATGTTCCATCGCGTACAAGCCCAAGTGGAGCTGGGCTATGCCGATGCCGACATGGGTGCTGGCATGGCACTCAAAACAGCCGTTGAAGCACTGCCGGCACCCGGCGCATTGCAAGATATTCAAGCCGCCATTGACCATGCACATGCCAGTTGTGGCGGCAAGGTGGGCATTGTGGGTTACTGCTGGGGTGGCTTGCTCACTTGGCGATCGGCTTGTCTGTTGAATGGCCTGTCTGCGGCGGCACCTTACTACGGTGGCGGCATGACCACAGAGGCTGAGTCTGCGCGCCAAGCCAAAGTGCCCGTGATGGCGCACTTTGCTGAAGAGGATAAATGGATTTCAATGGAATCTGTGGCCGCTTTCCAGAAAGCACACCCCGCTGCGCAGGTGTTTACTTACCCCGCGCATCACGGCTTCAATTGCAACCACAGAGGCGCTTGGCAGGCGGAAGCAGCTGCTTTGGCCAAGCAAAGAAGCTTGGCATTTTTCAACAAGCACTTGCTGGGCATTGCATATTGAACTCACCTCTCTGATCTTTGCCAATTTAACCGACGGGGCTACACTTGGGGCATGCTCTGGATCAAAGCCTTTCACATCGTCTTCGTGGCCAGCTGGTTTGCTGGCTTGTTTTATTTGCCCCGAATTTTCGTCAATTTGGCCATGGTGCCAGACGACTCTGTGGCAGAGCGCGAAAGACTGCTGCTCATGGCCAGAAAGCTGTTGCGCTTCACCACCATTTTGTCGGTGCCCGCCATTGTGCTGGGAGTGTGGCTTTGGTGGGGCGTTGGCATTGGCTGGGGACCGGGCAATGCTTGGATGCACGCCAAGTTAAGTTTGGTGCTTTTGATTGTGGGCTATCACCACTCTTGCGGCCGAATTTTGAAAAAATTTGAAGCCCAAGAAAATACACACAGCCATGTTTGGTACCGCTGGTTCAACGAAGCGCCTGTTTTGTTGCTGGTCGCCGTGGTCATTTTGGTGGTGGTTAAACCTTTTTAAGCCAAGCCAACACGCAAGATGAACAAAACAGCGGCATGGCCTTTGGCTGGCATTTATGCCGCATTGATCATCTATGCCAGCCTTTATCCGTTTGAAAGTTGGCGTTCACAGGGGGTCGATTGGACGGCCTTTTTGTGGGCACCTTGGCCGCGCTATTGGACTTCTTTTGATGTCCTTTCTAATGTTTTAGGCTACGCGCCCTTGGGTTTTGTGGTCGCCCTGGCGCTGCAGCGCAGTGCCCCCCAATGGCCCGCAGTGATTTTGACTTTGGTCATGGGCTCGCTTTTGGCGCTGGCCATGGAGTCTTTGCAGCTCTTTCTGCCCGCCCGAGTGCCCTCCAACTTGGACTGGTGCTTGAACAGCTTGGGCACCTTGATGGGTGCTGGCGCTGCCTGGATCTTGGAGCGTTTTGGGTTCTTAGATCGCTGGAGCCGTTTTCGAGCCAACTGGTTTTTGCCCGATGCCAAAGGCTCCTTGGTATTGCTGGCCTTATGGCCCGTCGCCTTGCTTTTTCCAGCCCCCGTTCCCATGGGCTTGGGGCAGGTTTTAGAGCGCGCAGAAGAGGCACTGGCCTTGTGGCTGCAAGAAACCCCATGGCTTGATTGGTTGCCAGTTCGCGAAGTGGAGCTCCAACCTTTGCTCCCGTTTTATGAAATTTTGTGTGTCAGTCTGGGCCAACTGTTGCCCTGCCTGTTGGCCTTCAGCATGGTTCGGCACGGGCATCAAAAAGTGGTGTCTTGGTTTTTCTTGTCAGGACTTGGCTTGCTGTGCACCGCCTTGTCAGCGGCTTTGACGTATGGCCCCGTCCATGCGTGGAGCTGGATGAGCCCGCAGGTGCAAGTGGCCTTGGTGTTGGCTGCCGTGGCGGCTTGGCCCTTGATGTGGTTGAAGGAAAAAACACTGCAAGTGTTGGCGCTGGTGGGTTTGGTTTTGCAGCTCACCCTGCTCAACAATGCATCGGCCAATGCCTACTTTGCCCTAACCCTGCAAAACTGGGAGCAAGGACAATTTATTCGTTTCCATGGCCTGATTCAATGGCTGGGTTGGCTTTGGCCCTTTGTTTTGCTGGTTTATTTGATGCGCCGTTTGTCTTCAGCCCGCCACACTAAAATGAGCCCATGAGCCAAACTGCACCCCCCCCAACCGAGCCAGCCCAAGTGGCTACTCCCAGTAAGCCTTACTACGAACGCCATATTTTTTTCTGTTTGAACGAAAGAAAAAATGGCGAAGACTGCTGCGCACTTCAAGGTGCGCAAGCGGCCTTTGACCATTGCAAGTCGCGCGTGAAGAGCCTCGGTCTTTCTGGGCCTGGGCAAGTTCGAGTGAACAAAGCCGGCTGTCTTGACCGTTGTGCAGCTGGGCCTGTGGCCGTGGTTTATCCCGAGGGTACTTGGTACAGTTTTGTAGACAACACGGACATCGATGAAATTGTCGACAGCCATTTGAAAAATGGCCAAGTTGTCACTCGCTTGTTGACGCCACCCCACCTTGGGCGCTGATGAACGCTGCCACGCAAAGCCTGCAACTTCAAGGGCCCGCTGGCGTTTTGGAGAGTTTATGTGATGTGCCTGAGGACGGCATCTATCACGGAACAGCCGTGATTTCCCACCCGCATCCTTTGTTTGGCGGCACGATGCAAAACAAAGTGGTGCAAACTTTGGCCAAGGCCTTTGTCCAAAATGGTTGGCGCGCCATTCGATTCAATTTCCGCGGCGTCGGCGCAAGTGCGGGTGCCTACGATGAAGGCCGCGGTGAGGTGGATGATTTGATGAGCGTCATTCAAGACACTGTGCAAGCCTCACAGCCTTTGGCACTGGCGGGCTTTTCTTTTGGCGCATTTGTTACAAGCCATGCGCTTGCGCGCTTGCCAACAAGTCTCCAGTTGGAAAAACTGGTTTTGGTGGGAACGGCTGCGTCGCGCTTTCAGGTGGCTTCGGTGCCTACCGAGCTCCATGAAAAAACCCTGGTGGTGCACGGCGAAGTTGACGATACCGTGCCATTGGCCAGCGTCCTGGATTGGGCGCGACCGCAGTCCTTGCCCGTCACGGTCATTCCTGGTGTTGAACACTTTTTTCACGGGCAATTGCCGCTCCTTCGAACGCTGGTCAGCCGCCATCTTCGAGCTTGACGTTCTTTGGCGCGCATTCACGCTTATTTACGCATTTTCAGATTCATCATGACCACCCTATTTTCAAAATCACGCCAATTCATTCTCCGTGCTGGATGGGCCATGAGCCTCGCCCTCTCGTTTTTGGGGGGCATGCCCAGCACGGCCCAAGCCCAGGGCGCAGCGCCTGCGGCACCTGAAGTTGCAGCCCGTGCGTATTTGTTGCTGGACGTTACTGCTAACCAAATTTTGGCCTCTCGCGACATGGACATGCCTGTGGAGCCGGCCTCCTTGACCAAGCTCATGAGCGCCTATTTGGTTTTTGATGCGTTGAAGGCCAAAAAAATTGACTTGAAACAAACACTCAGCGTCAGTGAGCGTGCATGGAAAATGCCTGGCTCGCGCATGTTCATTGACCCCAAAATGAAAGTGCCGGTTGAAGACTTGATCAAGGGCATGATTGTGCAATCGGGCAATGACGCCACCGTGGTTTTGGCTGAGGGCGTGGGCGGCACAGTGGAGCGATTTGTCCAGATGATGAATGAGCAAGCCAAGCTTCTGGGAATGAACAGCACCAGCTACAAAAACCCAGAGGGCCTGACAGAAGCGGGGCACACCACCACAGCGCGCGACTTGGCCACCTTGGCCACGCGATTGATGCGAGACTTTCCTGAATATGTCCCAACCTATGCTATCAAAAAGTACCGTTATCCTGGCACACCAGCTGCCAATGACAGCAATCGCAATTTGCTGCTGTTCAAGGACCCTACCGTCGATGGGTTGAAAACGGGCCACACGGACGCCGCAGGCTATTGCTTGGTGGCAACCGCCAAGCGCGACTTCCCAAATGTTGGCCCGCGTCGCTTGATGGCCATTGTGTTGGGCACCAACAGTGAAATTGCCAGGGCCAATGAGGCGCAAAAGTTACTCAACTGGGGCTACACCGCTTTTGATGCCGTTAAATTGTTCGAAGCTGGCCAAGCCGTTGCCACGCCTGCTATTTGGAAGGGCAAGGCCTCCAGCATCAAACTGGGACGATCCGACGCCCTTGTGGTGGCTGTTCCTGCAGGCTCAGCGGCGCAAATTAAAACCCAATTGGTCAGACCCGACCCCTTGGTGGCCCCTGTGACCAAAGGCCAAGCCATTGGAAGCCTTCAGGTTTTCCGTGGCGACCAGCTTTGGGTTGACTTGCCGCTGCAGGCCTTGGACTCGGTCGAGCAAGCGGGCGTGTTGGGCCGAGCATGGGATGCTGTTCGTTTGTGGATCAAGTAAGAAAAGTTGGTACTTGCCAACTTTGGTCCATACAAGCCTCGAGCAGAAATTTTTGCCTAGGTCTTAATCCAACGCTATACTAGAAGGCTTTTCCGCATTTGGGGCGGAGAAGTATTTTTTGTTCATTCCAAACGTTTAGGGACGTTTTTTTAAATGCCAACCATCAATCAATTGGTGCGTCAGGGGCGCGAGGTCGAAAAGACCAAGTCAAAAAGCCCTGCGATGCAAAA
>JAJTGB010000035.1 GCA_021298995.1 Comamonadaceae bacterium
CGCCATTGGCTTGGCCGCCACTTGCGGTGCGGAGCTCATTGCAGTGAAAGTAGTTCCACGTTATCCCATGTCTTATTTTGAGGGCAGCATTCCTCTCAATGCCAAAGATGTTGCTCGCATTGAAGGTCAGTGGGCCGAAGAAGCACAAGCCGCTGTTGATGCAGTACAAAAATCGGCAAGCATCAAGGGTGTGAAAGCCAAAGGTGTGGTCAGCCGCTCCGACATCGTGTCTGACGCCATCATTGCGGCCGCCAAAAAGCACAAGGCCGACTTGGTGGTCATGGCCTCACACGGCCGCAAAGGCATCAAGCGTTTGCTGCTAGGCAGCGAGACGCAACAAGTGCTAACCCACTGCCATGTGCCGGTTTTGGTCTTACGCTAAGAACAAATTTTTGTGCTGATCGCGCAATAAATTTTTCTGAACTTTGCCCATGGTGTTTCGTGGGAGCTCTGGCACCACGAAACACTTTTTGGGAATCTTGAAATTGGCCAATTGCGATTTCAAACTGGCAATGATGTGGTCTGCGCTTAGCTGTGCGCCAGCCTTTGCAATGACCACGGCCACACCCACTTCGCCAAAGTCTGGATGCGGCACCCCCACCAAAGCACTTTCGGCCACACCTGGCATTTCATTGATGTAGCCTTCAATTTCGGCGGGGTACACGTTGTAGCCGCCGCTGATAATCAGGTCTTTGCTGCGTCCCACAATGGTCACATAGCCGCGCTCATCAAACTTGCCCACATCGCCAGTTTTGAAGTAGCCATCAGGGGTAAATTCTTCTTTTGTTTTTTCGGGCATGCGCCAGTAAGCCTGAAACACATTGGGCCCTTTGACTTGAATGTTGCCAATTTCGCCCACTGGCAGATTTTTGCCATCGTCGCCCTGAACTCTGAGCTTGACGCCTGGCAAAGGGAAACCCACCGTACCGCCGCGGCGCTCGCTTTGCCCCTTGTGCCTTTTGTCGGCGGCATAAGGGTTGGAGGTGAGCATGACGGTTTCACTCATGCCGTAGCGCTCCAAAATGGTGTGCCCTGTGCGCTGCTGCCATTCGGTGAATGTTTCAATGAGCAAAGGAGCCGAACCCGCCACAAACAAGCGCATGTTGCGCACTGCTTGCTTGTTCAATGCGGGCTCTGCAAGCATGCGCACATAGAGTGTGGGCACGCCCATGAACACTGTGGCCTCAGGCATTTTGGCAATCACAAATTTGGGATCAAACTTGGCAAGCCAAATCATTTTGCTGCCATTGATGAGGGCTCCGTGAATGGCCACAAACAAACCGTGCACATGAAAAATAGGCAATGCGTGAATGAGCACATCGCCTTTTTTCCAGCCCCAATAAGACTTGAGGGTTTGTGCATTGCTCAGCATGTTGCCATGCGTGAGCATGGCGCCCTTGCTTCTGCCAGTGGTGCCACTGGTGTACAAAATAGCGGCCAAATCGTCTTGGTCTTTAACAGCAACAGTGTGTTGATCTTTTTGCTGTGCAGCACGTTCAAGCAAAGTGCCCGTTCTGTCTTCATTCAAGGTGAACACATGCTGCGTGCCAGCTTTGAATGCAATTTTGCTTACCCAGCCAAAGTTGGCGCCCGAACAAACCACCACCGCAGGCTCTGCGTTGCCAATGAAGTACTCAATCTCGGCACTTTGATAGGCTGTGTTCAGTGGCAAGAACACATAGCCTGCTCGCAAGGTTGCCAAATACAGCATCAAGGCTTCCACCGACTTTTCCACCTGTACCGCAATGCGGCTGCCCTTAGGAAGCTTCAAGCCTTCCAACAAGTTGGCCATCATGGCACTGGCGCGGTCTAAATCGCGCCAGCTGTAAACCAAACCATGATCGGTTTCAACCGCTGCACTGTCGAGCTGGGCGGGGAATGCAGCTCTCAATGCTGCAAACAAATTTGCTTGGGTCATCTTCAATCCAGCTTTGCGCCAGAGGCTTTCACCACCTGGCTCCATTTGCGCAATTCAGTTTTGATAAAGGCATCGAACTGAGCGCCCGCTAAGTTAGGAAACTCTGCGCCTTGCGTCGCCCAAATGGCTTTGGCTTCATCGGTTTGGCAGGCTTTGCGCACTTCATCCACCATGCGGCCTTGCGCCTCAGCTGGCGTGCCTTTGGGAGCCCAAATGCCATACCAAGTACTAACCGTGTAATCTGGCAAGCCCAATTCCGCAGAGCAAGGCACATCGGGAATGGCGGGGTTGCGCTTGGCACCTGAGACCATCAAGGCTTTGATTCTGCCGCCCTTGATGTGCGCAGAAGAAGAACCGAGGCCATCAAACATCATGTCAACGTTGCCCGCAATCAAGTCTTGCAAAGCAGGGCCTGCACCGCGGTAGGGAATGTGGGTGATGAAGGTTTGTGTTTGGAGTTTGAACAACTCACCAGCCAAGTGGTGTGAAGTGCCACTGCCAGCAGAGCCGTAATTCAATTTACCTGGATTTTTCTTCACAAAATCCAAAAACTCTTTCAAATTGTTGGCTGCCACTTTTTTGGGATTGACCACCAACACTTGGGGCACAGCAGCCACCAAAATGAGCGGCACCAAATCGCGCTCCAAGTCGTAGTCCAACTTGGGGTACATGCTGGGTGCAATGGTGTGATGCACAGCACCCATGAAATAGTTGTAGCCATCGGGAGTCGACCTAGCGGCTACACCAGCACCTACAGTACCGCCAGCACCACCCTTGTTGTCAATGATGATTTGCCTGCTGGTGAGTTTGGCAAACACTGCAGCCAAAGGTCTGGCAAAGGCATCTGTGCCGCCACCCGCAGGGAACGGCACAATCATGTTGACAGGCTTGGTGGGCCAAGAGGCCTGCGCCCAAGCCGGCAACGCGGCGGCCAAGGAAGCCCCTGCAGCCCATTGCAAGACGTCACGGCGCTGAAATTGGTTTTTGGAATGTTGCATTTTTGTCTCCTTCATTAATTTTAAAAACTCAAGAATTGGTGATCAAACTCAAACTCTTCAAACAGCTTGTCGTGGCTTGTTAACCGCCACGTACAAGAAGATACCCGCCACAATCATGGGCACGCATAACCACTGTCCCATGCTCATGCCCAAAGACAACAGCCCCAGGTGCGCATCGGGTTCACGGAAAAATTCCGACACAAATCTGAAAAAGCCGTAACCGATCAAAAATACGGCTGACACTTGACCCAGGGGCCTGTCTTTTCGGGCAAATATCCAGAGTATGACAAACAAGAGCAAGCCTTCCAGTAAGAACTGATAAAGCTGTGAGGGGTGCCTCGAAAAATCGCCCGCCCCTCTAAAAACCATGCCCCAGGGCAGGTCAGGGTCTGCCTGCCGGCCCCAAAGCTCGCCATTGATGAAATTGCCAATGCGGCCGGCGGCCAACCCCGTTGGCACGCAGGGTGCCACAAAGTCCATCACTTGAAAAAATGGCCGATGCCGCGTTTTGGCAAACCACCACATGGCCGCCATGACGCCCAACAAGCCCCCGTGGAAACTCATGCCGCCTTGCCAGACATAGGCCACCTCCCAGGGATGCAACAAGTAGTAGCCCGGTTGATAGAACAAGCAATAACCAATGCGGCCGCCCAACACCACGCCCAGCACGCCCGCAAACAAAATATCCTCTACGTCCCTAACTTGCCAATGGCTCAAGCGTGAAAAAGGCGGATGTTTGAGCCTTTGTGTTGCCAAAAAGAAAAACAGCGCAAAAGCCGCCAAATAGGTCAAGCCGTACCAGTGAACAGCGAGGGGCCCCAATTGCAATGCAATGGGATCAATTTGAGGGTGAATTAGCATGAGCCCGATTGTGCCTTGTTGCAGGCCCAGTTGGACATCGTGAAACCCCTCAGTTTGGGCAAGTCTATTCAAGCCCAGCCATGCGTCTGAGGCTTGGGGTGTCCCTTAGAATAAAGCCCAAACAGTCGAAATAGGCTTGTTTTGAGCCTCAAAGCCCTTAAACCACCCACAAAAATAGCCCCACACCATGAGCGACAAGATCATCCCCATTACCCCCGCCAGCCCCAGCAATCGTCGAAGTGCCAACATCACTCAGGGCAAATCCAGGGCCCCCAATCGCTCGATGTATTACGCCATGGGTTATGAAGAAGGTGACTTTGTCAAACCCATGGTGGGCGTGGCCAACGGTCACAGCACCATCACCCCTTGCAACAGTGGTCTGCAAAAGCTGGCCGATGCTGCTGTAGCTGGCATTGAAGAGGCCGGTGGCAACGCCCAAATCTTTGGCACTCCCACCATTTCAGATGGCATGGCCATGGGCACCGAAGGCATGAAGTACTCCCTGATCAGTCGTGAAGTGATTTCTGACTGTATTGAAACCTGCGTGCAAGGCCAATGGATGGACGGCGTGTTGGTGGTGGGCGGCTGCGACAAAAACATGCCAGGCGGCATGATGGGCATCTTGCGCGCCAATGTGCCTGCTATCTATGTTTATGGCGGCACCATTCTGCCAGGCCGCTATCAGGGCAAAGACCTCAACATCGTGAGCGTGTTTGAAGCTGTGGGCCAAAACGCTGCCGGCAATTTGAGCGACTTCGATTTGAAAGAAATTGAAAAGCGCGCCATTCCAGGCACGGGTTCTTGCGGCGGTATGTACACGGCCAACACCATGTCGTCTGCGTTTGAAGCCTTGGGTATGTCACTGCCCTACTCTTCCACCATGGCCAACCCCCATGACGAAACCAAAAACTCGGCCAAAGAATCGGCCAAGGTTTTGCTCGAAGCCATCAAGAAAGATTTGAAGCCGCGCGACATCGTCACCAAAGAAGCCATTGAAAACGCCGTGGCAGTCATCATGGCCACCGGTGGCTCTACCAATGCCGTGCTGCACTTTTTGGCCATTGCCCACACCGCCGGTGTTGAGTGGACCATTGACGATTTTGAGCGCATGCGCAAGAAGATTCCCGTGATTTGCGACTTGAAACCGAGTGGTCAGTATTTGGCCGTTGATTTGCACCGCGCAGGTGGCATTCCACAAGTCATGAAGGTTTTGTTGAAGGCTGGCTTGCTGCACGGCGATTGCATGACCATCACCGGCAAAACAGTAGCGGAAAACTTGAAAGATATTCCCGACGCACCTCGCGCCGACCAAGACGTCATTCGCACCATTGACAACCCAATGTACGCAGAAGGCCACTTGGCGATTTTGAAAGGCAACCTGTCTCCTGAAGGCGCAGTGGCCAAAATTACCGGCTTGAAGAATCCCGTCATTACCGGCCCTGCCCGCGTGTTTGACGACGAGCAATCGGCGTTGCAAGCCATTTTGGACGGCAAGATCAAAGCTGGCGACGTCATGGTTTTGCGATACCTTGGCCCCAAGGGCGGTCCTGGCATGCCCGAAATGTTGGCCCCTACCGGTGCGCTCATTGGCGCTGGCTTGGGCGAAAGCGTCGGTCTCATTACCGATGGCCGTTTCTCTGGCGGCACATGGGGCATGGTGGTGGGTCATGTGGCCCCAGAAGCAGCTGCGGGTGGCACCATTGCCTTGGTGCATGAAGGTGACTCCATCACCATCGATGCGCACAAACTCATTCTGGAATTGAACGTATCAGAAGAAGAAATAGCCAAACGCCGGGCTTCTTGGACCGCGCCTGCACCCCGATATCACCGCGGTGTTCAAGCCAAGTTTGCGTTCAACGCATCCAGCGCCAGCAAGGGTGCTGTGCTGGATTTGTATTGATCTGAAAAGCTCCAAAAACTCTTCTCGAGCTTTGCAAAATCAGAGGCCAATGGCGGCAATGCCCGCCTTGGCAATCTGCGCGTCTTCAGTGGACTTGACGCCACTCACACCCACTGCGCCAATGCACGCCCCATCTTTCATAATGGGCACGCCGCCTTCCAGCATGCCTTCAATGAAGGGCGCTGACAAGAATGAGTATCGTCCGCCATTGATCACATCTTCATAAACTTTGCTTTCACGGCGTCCCATGGCTGAGGTTTTGGCCTTGGCTGGCGCAATGTGAGAGGAAATGGGCGGCGCGCCATTCAAGCGTTGGAAATGCAACAAATGGCCACCCGCGTCCACAATGGCAATGCTCACAGCCCAGTTGTTTTTTTCAGCCTCGGCCTGTGCGGCAGCGGCAATGGTTTGAACGTCTGATAATTCGAGGATAGATTGGGTTTTCATGATGTCTAAGATTTCAATGACTCGGGTTTAAAAACTGACCAATTAGCATACCCCAGTCGGGTCGTCAGATTGGTTTCTGCAGAGTCAGCAGACAAAAGACCCTGAAATCTTTGGCAAATTGGGCATTTGGCCAGACAAGCTCTACAATTTGCCAACCCGATACAGGGTCATTTATCAGGAGTTCACAAATGAGCGATCTTCAAAACATCGAACAACCCAGCTGGGGCGGCACAGTCAGCACGCCCGCTGAACGCAACAAGGTCATGCGCAACACCTACATGTTGTTGGCCTTAAGCCTCTTGCCTACCGTCTTGGGGGCATGGATCGGTGTCACAACGGGTATCACACAGTCCATGGGTGGCGGTTTGGGCCTGCTCATTTTCTTTGGTGGCGCCATTGGCTTCATGTTCGCCATTGAGAAAACCAAACACTCCTCTGCTGGCGTGCTGGTCTTGCTGGCCTTTACCTTCTTCATGGGTCTCATGCTGTCACGCATGATTGCCATGGTTTTGGGCTTCAAAAACGGCCCTGACCTCATCATGACGGCCTTCGCCGGCACCGCAGGTGTGTTTGCAGTCATGTCCGTTCTGGCCACCGTCATCAAGCGCGACTTGTCTGGCATGGGCAAGTGGTTGTTTGTGGGCGCCTTGGTGCTCATGGTGGGCGGCATCGTCAACATCTTTGTGGGCTCTACCGCCGGCATGATGGCTTTGTCTGTGGCTGCCATCGGCATCTTCAGCGCTTACATGCTGTATGACTTGAAGCAAATTTTGGACGGCGGTGAAACCAACTACATCAGCGCCACCCTCATGCTTTACATGGACTTGTTCAATGTGTTCCAAAGCCTGTTGGCCTTGCTTGGCCTTTGGGGTGGTGAGCGCGACTAAGCTCATCGAACTAATTGAACGCAGCCCACTGGTGTGGGCACTTCATCCAAGCACCTGAGTTCGAAAGAGCTCAGGTGCTTTTTTCATAGGCGCTCAAAAACCGCCATGCTTTCGACGTGGGCCGTGTGCGCAAACATGTTCACCACGCCGGCGCTGAGACACCGGTAGCCCGCTCTGTGAACCAAGAGGCCGGCATCTCGCGCCAAGGTAGCGGGGTTGCAACTGACGTAGACAATGCGTTTTGGAAATTGCCATGCGCCTCTGAGCTCTGCATTTTCATGCAGCTCTGCCAAAGACTTGGCCAATGCGAATGCGCCCTCGCGAGGTGGATCGATGAGCCACTTGTCTGCAATGCCATCTGCCATCAGCATTTCGGGGGTCATCTCAAACAAGTTGCGGGCAATGAAGGTGGTGGGTGCCAAGGGCTTGGCATTGGTCTTGCCTCCCAGGCCTTGGTTGCAGGCCAAATTCTCGAGTGATCGCGCCACCAATGTCTCAGAGCCTTCAATGCCCACCACTTCTTTGGCTGTGGTGGCAATGGGTAAGGTGAAGTTGCCTAAGCCGCAAAACCAATCGATCACCCTTTCATGCGCTTCAGGCTTGAGCAAACGCAAAGCCCGCGTCACCAACACGCGATTGATGTGCGGGTTGACTTGCGTGAAATCGGTTGGCTTGAAAGGCATGTGCACACCAAAGTCGGGCAAGTCATAAGACAACTCAGGGCCGCCTTCGTCCATGAGCTTGACCGTATCGGGGCCTTTGATTTGCAACCACCACTGCACGGCATGCAGCTTTGCAAAAGCGCGCAGTCGATCTTGATCGGCTTGGCTCAAGGGTTCTAAATGACGCAACACCAGAGCCGTGACAGTGTCACCTTGCGCCAACTCAATTTGCGGAATGGTCTCGCGGGCATCCATGCCAAAAATCAATTCGCGCAGTGGCAACAACATGGCGCTGATGTTGGGCGGCAGAACTCGGCAGGTTTTGATGTCGGCCACATAGCGGCTCTTGCGCTCGTGAAAACCAATGAGCACTTCGCCTTTTTTGTGAACATAGCGCACCGACATGCGGGCGCGATATCGGTAGCCCCAACTCGGACCCTCCATGGGCCGCAACAAATTCTCAGGTTTGACTTTGCCCAAATGCCACAAGTTGTCTTCAAGCACGCGTTGCTTGATGGCCACCTGCGCACTGGCTTCGAGGTGTTGCATTTTGCAACCGCCACACGCCCCCGCATGCAAACCAAAATGCGCACAGCCCGGCTTGACCCGTTGCGAAGATTCTCGGTGAACCGCCGTGACCACGCCGGCTTCCCAGTTGTTCTTCTTGCGATGCACATTGACTGAGACCTGCTCAAAGGGCAAAGCACCTTCTACAAAAACCACCTTGCCGTCTGGCCTTCTGGCAATGCCTTGTGCCTCCATGTCGAGGGCATCAATGTGCAGCCAACCTGTGGGTAAATCAGAACGTCCAAAAATAATTTCTTGTGTCTGCTCTTCTCGTGTGGTGTCGCTCTGTTTGCTCATGGACGGGCTGGTAACAGTTTGGCAGGATCGACTGGTTTGCCTTGCCTGCGAATTTCAAAATGCAACTTGACACGGTCGGCATCCGAGCTGCCCATCTCGGCAATGCGCTGGCCTTTGGTCACTGTTTGGTCTTCTTTGACCAACAGGGCTTGGTTGTGCGCGTAGGCCGTGAGGAAAGTGTTGTTGTGCTTGATGATGACCAAGTTGCCATAACCTCTCAAGCCTGAACCGGCATAGACCACTTTGCCATCGGCTGCCGCCAGCACGGGGTCGCCCGCTTTGCCCGCAAAATCGAGACCCTTGTTTTTGGCTTCATCAAAACCAGCTAACACGGGGCCAGGGTGTGGCCAAGCAAAGGCCAAACCTTCATCATTCAAGTTGGTGGGTGATGAAGGCAAATTGGCGTTGGCTGAGCTGGGTGCTGCAGCCGTATTTGCGGGGGGTGGCGTCATACTGCCTGGCACTTGGCTCAGGGCAACAACGGGTTTGCTGGGTCTGTTGGCAGCTGTTTCTTGAATGGGTGGTGCAACACGCAGAACCTGATCGACCTCGATGAGGTTGGGATTGTCAATGCCGTTCCATTTGGCAATGTCGCGCCATGATTGGCCATGGTCTAAGGCAATTTTGGTGAGCGTATCGCCAGAGCGCACGCTGTAGTAGCCTGGCTTGCCAGCGTTTTCTGAGCCTGGCAAGGATGCACCGCCCATCGAAATGGGTGAGCTGGTGGCCACTGGCGCACTGGACACTGGCTGACTGCCCATGGGGGCTCTGGATGCAGGTGCTTTGGCCGCTTGGGGCTGCGAATTTTGGTTGGGGCGCGAAGTGCTTGGGCCTGCCACCCGATCTTCAACCGGAATAGGACCCCGCGGCCGGCTGGTACAAGCCGCCAAGACGCAAACGGCCAGCACACAGACAAGGGCCAAGCTCTGACGGTTTTTCAACAAAGTCATTCAAAATCCTTCAGGAGATACCCGATTTTAGAGGGACAAAATGAACCGCTTCCAAAACGCTTTGTTTGAACCCTTGGTCGGTTTTGTCTACCACCATGAGCGCTTGCTGGCCATTGGCCGTGACAGTGGGCGCTACCAATCGACCACCTACGGCCAATTGATCTAGCCAAGCCTGGGGCAGTGTTTCGCCCCCTGCCGCAGAAATGATGGCGGCATACGGGGCCCCTTTGGGGTAGCCCAGCATGCCATCGCCAAACAGCAAGTGCACATTGGCCAAACGAAAATGGCGCAAGTTGGCGCGGGCTTTTTCATGCAGCCCCTTGAGGCGCTCAATGCTGTACACCTCGGTGGCCACATGGCTTAGTACAGCGGCTTGGTAGCCACAGCCCGTGCCAATTTCCAGTACGCGGCCTAGCTTGCCCTCGGCGCCCTCGCGCAGCAGCTCGATCATGCGAGCCACCACATTGGGCTTGGAAATGGTTTGACCCAATCCGATGGGCAGGCTGGTGTCCTCGTAGGCCTGATTGACCAAGGCGCTTTCGACAAAGCGATGTCGCTCAACGCTGCCCATGGCCAGCAGCACCATGGGATCTTTCAAACCTTGGGCAGCCAACTTTTGCACCATGCGCTGGCGCACCGCACTGGAATCCAAACCCAAGCCTTGTGGGTTGGTGGATGCTGGCTTAGACCCAGGCGCTTTGACCGTAGACGCTTTAACCGAAGGCGCCTTGTCTTGGGTTTGGAGCTTGATAGGAAAACCAGGGCGCTGCGCCATCAGCCCTCCCAGACTTTGAGCTTGGACAAGTTTTGGGCCCAAAAACCCGCATTGTCGTGGTCTGTGAGGTCGACCTTCAGAGGCGTGATGGTGACGTGTCCATTTTTGGCGGCATGAAAATCGGTGCCCTCGCCATCGTCCATGGCTTCGCCAGCATTGCCAATCCAATACATGGTTTCGCCGCGAGGACTGAGCTGAGTGATGACCGGCTCTGCTGCATGACGGCGACCCAATCGACACAGCTTGGCGTTTTTCCATTGCGCATTGGCGTTGGGAATGTTGATATTCAACAACCAAGGCGATTTGCCAATGAGCTGGGCATCTGCAAATTGAGCCACCATGTTTTTGGCAAACTCAGCCGCTTGATCTAAATGGGCCCAACCTTTTTCTGTTTGAGAAAAAGCCAGCGCAGGAATACCAAACAAGTAGCCCTCCATGGCGGCGCCCACGGTGCCCGAATAGAGGGTGTCATCGCCCATGTTTGCGCCATTGTTGATGCCAGACACCACCAAGTCGGGGCGATATCCCAACAGGCCCGTGAGGGCAATGTGCACGCAATCGGCCGGCGTGCCGTTGACATATCGAAAGCCGTTTTCGCCTTGCCGCACATAGAGGGGGGAATGCAGCGTGAGGGCATTGGACTTGGCACTGTTGTTGTGTTCGGGTGCAACCACTTCCACCTCGGCCACTTGCTTCAGGGCGTGGTAAAGCGCCACAATGCCCTCAGCACGGTAGCCATCGTCGTTGGAAATGAGTATTTTCATGGGTGAGTCCTAGGCCTCAATTGTAGGTCGCTACCGAGACATCCCGATGTCTAGATTGCCCTTTATATTCAATCCATTGAATGATTTTTGAGGAGAATTTCTGTGCACGCTTGGCTTTGCGAAAACCCTGTTGGTGTTGATGCCTTAACCTGGAAAGAATTACCCACGCCCGCGCCCCAAGCGGGCCAGGTTTTGATTCGAATTGAAGCCGCCAGTTTGAACTTTCCCGACTTGCTCATCGTTCAAAACAAATACCAAATGAAACCCGACCTGCCCTTCGTGCCAGGCTCGGAATACGCTGGCGTCATTGAAGCTGTGGGCGAAGGTGTGACGCACCTCCAAGTGGGCCAATCGGTGGCCTGTTTGTCGGGCACGGGCGGCTTTGGCACCCACACCCTGGCACCCGCCAAATTGTGCATGCCACTTCCGCCTGGCTTTCCCGCTGTCGATGCAGCAGCCTTCATCATGATCTATGCCACATCGCACCACGCCCTGATCGATCGGGCGGCTTTGAAAGCGGGCGAGACTGTGCTGGTTTTGGGCGCTGCCGGTGGCGTGGGCACGGCGGCCATTCAAATAGCCAAAGCCGCAGGCGCACGCGTCATTGCAGCCGCCTCCACTGACGAAAAATGCGCCCTGTGCAAATCCTTGGGCGCCGATGAAACCATCAACTACACCACGCAAAACATGCGTGAGGCATTGAAGGCCATGACCGAAGGCAAAGGGCCCGACGTGATTTACGACCCCGTGGGTGGCGACTTTGCCGAGCCAGCGTTCCGCTCCATTGCATGGCGCGGTCGGTACTTGGTGGTTGGCTTTGCTGCAGGCCCTATTCCCGCCCTGCCCTTCAACTTGGCTTTGCTCAAAGGCGCCTCCATTGTGGGCGTATTCTGGGGCGACTTTTCAAGACGCGAGCCCAAAGCCAACGCCGCCATGATGGCCGAGCTGGCCTCTTGGTATGCACAGGGCAAGGTCAAACCTGTCATTGACCGCACCATGCCCATGAGCGAGCTCAAGGCCGCTTATGCCCACATGGGCTCTAGAGGCGTCATGGGCAAGCTGGTGATGGTCAACTGAGCCTTTACTTTTTCTTTTTAAAGGCGGGGTCGTAGCGCTTGATCCAGTCAAAAAACTCGTGGTACCAAATCACGTTGTTGGCTGGCTTCAAGATCCAATGGTTTTCATCGGGGTACCACAGCAAACGCGCATCAACGCCCTTGGCTTTGAGCGTGTTGTAGTAGGCCAAGCCTTGCGCATCTGGCACGCGATAGTCTTTGGCACCATGAATAACCAAGGTGGGCGTTTGCATACTGGAAGCAAAGGCATGCGGGCTTTGTGAGTGCACCTTCTTCATGTCGTTCCAGTACCAGCCACCCAACTCTTGAGCGTGCCAACCATAGGCATCGTCAGAGAACATGCCCACCCAGTCATAGCAGCCTGCGTGGCACACATAAGCTTGGTAGCGGCCTGGCTTCACGTGCGCATTCATCCACGCCACCATGTAGCCACCATAGCTCCCGCCGGTGGCAAACACGCGGTCTTTGGCAATCCAAGATTTTTTGCGCAGCCAATCGGTACAGGCTTCCATGTCTTGCAATTCCAAATCACCCCATTTGTGCGTGATGGCATCGAGAAACTTCAAACCAAAACCAGACGAACCGTGATAGTTGACATTGGCCACCACATAGCCTTGCGCGGCAAACACGTGGTAGTTCCAGCGCCAATGCCAGACATCGCCAGGGCCCGTGTGAGGGCCACCATGAATGGTGTGAAGCAAGGGGTATTTTTGGGTTGCATCGAAGCCAGGTGGATAGTGCAACCACACCTGCACATCGTCCCCTTGGGCGCCTTTGATCCAGTGTTCTTCGGTGCGGCCTAAAGCAATGTCCTTGAGCAAATCGTCATTGAAATGTTCAATGCGCATGGACCCGGAGGTTAAAGCCCGACCCGACTCATCCACTTTAGCAACCTGAATACGTCCGGGGTGTACAGCTTTGTCCATGAGCGTGACCAATTGGCCCGCCGCTTCATCAAAGGCGTGCACCGTTCCGCCCTCACTGATCACCGTGGGGATTGATGCTGCAATGTCAAAACGCCAAACGTGTTGACGCCCTTTGTCCTCTGCCTTGCAGATCAAGGCTGTGGCGTCTTCGCTCCACTTGAGTGGCATTTGAGGTTCGCGGTCCCATTTGGCGCTGATGGTTTTCCAGGGCGTTGCAGACTTGCTAGATTTGGTCTTGGATGGCTTGTTGAATTCAAGCAAGGCCAAGTGATTGGGCTGCGTGTGTTTGAGGGCTTGGTGAGAGGCCAAGAAAGCCAATTGATCGCCAGTGGGGCTGTAGGCCGGCCCTGAAAGATCCCAAGCTCGGTCTTTGACCAAGTCTCGAATTGCAAGCACTTTGTCGCCCCTCAACTGAATTTCTGCCAAGGCCATGCGAGGCGCCGCATTCTGTGCTTGATCGGGGTCGAATACGAAAGTGATTTTTTGGCCATCGGGTGAAATGTCAAACTCATTGGCGCTGGGATCGCGGCGTGGCAATTCGAAGTGGGTACCTTCTAGCAAATCCACCACACGACCACTGGCCAAATTCAAAATGCACAAATGAGGGACGCGGCCCATGGGCAAGTTGTGGTCCCAGTGCCTGTACA
>JAJTGB010000036.1 GCA_021298995.1 Comamonadaceae bacterium
CCAGCGAATGGTTGTCGGGTTTGAGGCCAGACTCTTTGATCATGGCGATCAATTCAATGAGGACATCTTTCACGTCGCCCACGATAGGCACATCAACCTTCACGCGCTTTGAAATGCTGGAGGGGTCGATGTCGATGTGAATGATCTTGCGCTCGTTTTGCGCAAAGTGTTTGGGGTTGCCAATGACGCGATCGTCAAAGCGCGCACCCACGGCCAGCAACACGTCGCAGTGTTGCATGGCGTTGTTGGCTTCCCATGTACCGTGCATACCGAGCATGCCCAAAAACTTGGGGTCAGTGGCCGGAAATGCGCCAAGGCCCATGAGCGTGTTGGTAACAGGGTAGCCGAGCATGTTGACCAACTGGCGCAACTCAGCGGAAGCATTGCTTAAAAGAACGCCACCACCCGTGTAAATGTAGGGGCGCTTGGCAGCCATCAGCAACTGGAGGGCTTTGCGAATTTGGCCACTGTGTCCCTTGCGCACTGGGTTGTAAGAGCGCATTTCAACGGAGTCAGGGTAGCCGTGATAGGGCACCTTGTTGAAAGAAACGTCCTTTGGAACATCGACCACAACAGGGCCGGGTCGACCGCTTCGGGCAATGTGAAAGGCCTTCTTCATGATCATGGCCATGTCTCGGGCGTCTTTGACCAAAAAGTTGTGTTTGACAATGGGGCGGGTGATGCCAACGGTGTCGCACTCTTGAAAAGCATCAAGGCCAATGGCCGCAGTGGGAACTTGCCCACTGATGATGACCATGGGAATGCTGTCCATGTAGGCCGTTGCAATTCCCGTGACGGCATTGGTCAGACCAGGCCCGGAAGTGACCATGGCAACACCCACATCGCCAGTAGCGCGCGCATAGCCGTCGGCTGCATGCACAGCAGCCTGCTCATGTCGAACCAGCACATGCTGAATGGTGTCTTGTTTGAAGAAAGCGTCGTAGATGTGCAATACCGCACCGCCTGGGTAACCCCAGATGTACTTGACGTTCTCGGCTTGGAGGGCTTTGACGAGGATTTCGCCACCCCGCAATTCAGCGGGAGACGACGAGGCTGCAGCAGCAGCATGGGCCGCATTGGCCATTTCAGCTTTGGAGATTTCCATATTCAACCTTTGTGAATTTCTCTAACGAAAAACCTTGGGTGCTCTTTTGCAGGACTCTTGTGAAGTTGCAGAATTTGGTTACGAACTTTGGCCACCGAACAAGAACTTTCAGATTTCCTCAAAACCACGGAGAAGCGCGCCTTCAAACGCACGCTGTATCACGTGCGCAATGAAGAATCTGCCTTGGACATTGTGCAAGACAGCATGATCAAGCTGGCTACTCACTATGGCGACAAACCGTCAACAGAGCTGCCCATGCTCTTCCAGCGAATCTTGTCCAACACCACCCTCGATTGGTTTCGCCGCCAAAAAACCCGCAACGCCCTGTTTTCAAACATGAGTGACTTTGGCACGGATGCCGACGGTGACGATTTGGACTTTTTGGAGAATTTAGGCGGGCTGAGTGAGCCTGGTCTTGGTGAAAGTGCGGAAGATTTAACCCAACGGAAACAAATTTTTCACCAAATTGAGGCAGAAATACAAGAATTGCCGCCCCGTCAACGTGAAGCCTTCCTGCTGCGTTATTGGGAGGAGATGAACCTTTCTGAGACGGCAGTTGCCATGGGCTGCACTGAGGGCAGTGTCAAAACTCACTGTTCTCGGGCTGTTCAAGCGCTGAGTAAAGCACTTCGCGCCAAAGGATTTAACAAATGAAATCGCACGCCATTTCAAACATACATCGAATTGACCAGGTGGGTCAGGCTATCGCACGCCAGCTCAACGAGCACGCCATCGACCTGCCACACGACATCAGCGAACGTCTTCGGGTGGCCAGAATCCAGGCTGTTTCCATGCGCAAGCCTGAGCCTGTGCGCATCCTCGCTCCTCAGCTGGTCCCTGCCATCGGCACCAGCATTGGCAACCTCGATGAGGGTTTGAGCCTTTGGAGTCGCCTCGCCTCAGCACTGCCGCTGGTCGCTTTGCTTTTTGGTTTGGCCACCATCCACATCTTTCAAAATGAGTTTCGCGCCAACGAAATTGCCCAAGTCGATGCCGAGCTGCTCACAGACGACCTCCCCCCCAGCGCCTACACAGACCCTGGTTTCCTGATCTTCCTCAAGTCCACCCCTGCTGAATCCAAGGGCTCAGATTGATGTTTTCGCGCGTTTTTGCTGCTTTTGTCATTGCCACCCTTGGATGGGGTGGCGGGCTTGCGCTTGCGCAAAACGCAACCCAGCAAACAAACCCAAACATCTCTGCCAAAGTGCCCAATTCACTTTGGCAAAATCTAACGCAATCGCAAAAAAAAGCTCTGGCACCCCTCGCCCCCCATTGGGCTCAAATCAGTCCCGCTCAAAGAAACAAATGGTTGGCAATGTCCAACAATTTTGACAATCTATCGCCACGCGAACAAGCAACGCTGCACAACCGAATGGCCGATTGGGCTTCACTCAGCCCTCAGCAAAGAGCACAAGCTCGACTCAATTTCAACGAAACCAAGATCCTTGGGGCAGACCAAAAGAAAAGCCAGTGGGAAGCTTACCAAGCCCTCAGCCAAGATGACAGGAAAAAACTGGCTGCACAGCAAACCACCAGAATTCAAGGCGCAGCCACAGCCTCACAGCCCGCTTCGCCTCAAAAAGTCATCCCTTTGCAGGGCAAATCCCCTCCCACAGAGAGCATCAGCAAAACAACACCCGTGATTGTGATCGACAAGAAAACGTTGTTGCCCACGACGGTGGCAATCCCCGAGGGCACTTGAGTTGAGTGACGCACCCATTCTGCAAAATGAGCAGACAGAAGAGCAGGTCAAGCAGTCGTTAGACACCCAAGCTCAACTCACGCCAACATGGACCACCCCCTCATTGAGAAGGCGGATGGCCTGCTGGTTGTACGAAGGCATGCTGCTGTTTGGCGTGGTTTTTGTTGCGGGTTACTTGTTTGGCACGCTCAGCCAAACCAAGCACGCCCTTGATAATCGCCATGGCCTTCAAGCTTTTTTGTTTCTTGTTTTTGGCATCTATTTCACTTGGCTATGGTCCAAGGGTCAAACACTCGCCATGAAAACTTGGCACATTCGAGTGTTGGATGCCAACGGCCAGCCCCTCACTCAAGCCCGCGCATTGTGGCGGTATGTCCTCAGTTGGGTTTGGTTCCTTCCGCCCATCGCATTGGCATTCCCATTCAAACTTCCACCGGCCACAGTCGGTTTGCTGGTTTTCGTCTGGGTCTTTGTTTGGGCGCTTTCAAGTCGCTTTCAATTGCATCGACAATATTGGCATGACGTGTGGGCCGGTACGCAACTGGTGGATGCTCGTCAAAAAACCTGAACGGTACCCACTACTCGCGCTATGACCACTGACAACGTGAATCCCCAAAAGGCCCGAAAGGGTCTGTCCAGAATTTTTCATGCTGGGGGATACTCACTTGCAGGTCTCAAAGCTGGCTGGGGTGAAACAGCTTTTCGGCAAGAAGCTTTGCTGGCCATTTTTCTCATTCCTGCCGCCTTTTGGCTGGGCCAGACTTGGGTTGAAGTGGCCCTGTTGTGTGGCTCCGTGATTTTTGTCATGGTGGTCGAATTGCTCAATACTGGCATTGAGACGGCCATCGACCGAATTGGTACCGAATGGCATGCATTGTCTAAACGGGCCAAAGACATGGGCAGTGCTGCTGTGCTCTTGAGTCTCTTGCTTTGTCTCGGTATTTGGGGCGCAGCAATTTGGAAATACATCCATGGCTAAGCCAACATTTTCACTTTGTGTTTACTGCGGCTCTAAGCCTGGCGATGATTCAAGCTTTGCAGAATCGGCCGTGCAAGTTGGGCAGTGGATTGCCCAGCATGGTGGTCAACTGGTGTACGGTGGAGGCAGAAATGGCCTCATGGGCGTGGTGGCTGATGCCACCCTGGCAGCAGGCGGCCAGGTGGTGGGCATCATTCCCCAAGCCTTGGTGGAAAAAGAATGGGCCCATCAAGGTTGCACCGAACTGCATGTGGTTGAAAACATGCACGATCGCAAAAGAATGATGGCTGAGCGGGCCGATGCATTCATCGCCTTGCCAGGCGGCATTGGCACTTTCGAAGAGTTTTATGAAGTTTGGACTTGGCGTCAGTTGGGCTATCACAACAAGCCTATAGGCTTACTCAACCTGAACGGTTACTACGATCCCATGTTGCTGTTTCTCAACAATGTTGTGAAGCATCGTTTTATGGACACATGGCAAATGGATTTGATTCAATCCGACACAGATGCCAACCGGCTGCTTCCAGGCCTGATACAAGCAGCAGGCCTGCCTACACCTTTCTTGAGTCAGTCTATTTAAGGCTTAAACAGCGTCGTCGTCCAACTCGCCAGTGCGAATGCGAATGACCTTTTCTACAGAGGTGACAAATATCTTGCCATCGCCAATTTTGCCGGTGCGCGCTGCTTTGACAATGGCATCGACACAGCGTTCAACGTCGCCGTCCTTCACGGCCACTTCAACTTTCACCTTGGGCAAAAAGTCGACCACATATTCGGCGCCCCGATACAACTCTGTGTGACCCTTCTGACGACCGAAACCCTTAACTTCTGTGACAGTGAGTCCTGTCACGCCGCATTCAGCAAGTGCCTCACGCACTTCTTCGAGTTTGAATGGTTTGATGATGGCTGTAATTTGTTTCATGAGTAAAGTCCAGTCGGGGAAAAGTTAAGCTCGAAATCGATTGGTAATAGGATAACGCCAATCCTTGCCAAAACTGCGGTGTGTGACACGAATTCCCACTGGCGATTGCCGGCGTTTGTACTCGTTGAGTTTGATGAGCCGGGTGACTTTCTCGACATCAGCCTGATCGAAGCCATCGGCCACCAAGGCTTGGATGCCCTCATCGTTTTCCATGTACCTTTGAACGATGGCATCTAGGACCTCATAGGGCGGCAAGCTGTCTTGGTCTTTTTGATCGGCGCGCAGTTCAGCACTAGGAGGCCGCGTGATGATTCTCTCGGGAATAGGATTTTTCCCAGTGCCATAGGGGTCATTGTGATTGCGCCACTCGGCCAATTGAAAAACTTGCGTTTTCACCACATCTTTGATGACGGCAAAGCCACCGGCCATATCGCCATACAGCGTGCAGTAGCCCGTGGCCATTTCGCTTTTATTGCCCGTAGTAAGCACAATGGCGCCCGTTTTGTTGGACATGGCCATGAGCAAGGTGCCGCGCACGCGCGCCTGAATATTTTCTTCAGTGGTGTCTTCTGCCAAGCCTTTGAATTGGTCTGACAAGGCGGATTTGAAACCCTCAAACAAAGGGGCAATGGCAATTTCGTCGTATCGAACGCCCAGACGCTTGACCATTTCGCGAGAATCAATCCAACTGATGTCTGCGGTGTAGGGGGATGGCATCATGACTGCATGAAGTTTGTCTGCCCCGAGGGCATCTACGGCCAAAGCCAAGACCAACGCAGAATCAATTCCGCCCGACAGGCCCAAAATAGCGCCCGGGAATCCGTTCTTGCCTAAGTAATCTCGAATACCCAAGACCAAGGCGTGCCACAGGTCCTCTTGCCAAGAACTGCTGCCGCTGGACAGCGTACCCGAAATACTCAATTGGCCATCACCAGCTGTCGAATCAACGCTGATTGTTGGCAAGCACTCTTGGAATGCAGGTGCGCGCGCAACAACTTCGGCTTTGGCGTTCAAAGCGAACGAGCGGCCTTCAAAAATAACTTCATCTTGCCCCCCCACCAAATGCGCGTAAACCAATGGCAGGCCGCACTCTTGAACGCGCTGCCCCATTTGAACTTCGCGCTCAAGCCCTTTGCCCACATGAAACGGGGAAGCATTCAAGACGAGCAACAACTGAGCGCCGGCCTCCCGTGCTTTTTGGGCAGGCTTTTCAAACCAAGCGTCTTCACAAATGAGCAATCCCATCTTGACGCCTGCCACCTCAAAAACACAAGGCTCGCTTCCAGGGGTGAAGTACCGCCGCTCGTCAAAAACTTGGTAATTGGGCAATTCTTGCTTGGCGTAGGTGGCCACGACCTGGCCTTCGCACAAAACACTGGCTCGGTTGAAGCGTTGGGTCACGGACACACTTCGGCTTTGAATACCACCGCCCTCGGGATGTCCCACCACCACATGCAAGCCTTTTAACCCAGCCAGCTCTCGGGCCACTGTTTTCAGGGCATCATCGCAGGCATCGATAAACGCTGGCCGAAGCAAGAGGTCTTCGGCTGCATAGCCGCAAATGGCCAATTCGGGGGTTAAGACCAGCCTTGTGCCTTGGCTGTAGGCCGTGCGAGCAGCGTCGATCATTTTGCGAGCGTTGCCCGGCATGTCGCCGACGACGAAGTTAAGTTGGGCAATACAAAGTTGAAGGGTCATACAGGTGAAGGAATTCAATTCCAACAATTATGTCATTGAGGTGCAGGATTCGATGCACGATGTTTCTGCAAAGGATTGGGATTCTTTGTTGGGGCAGCAAACCGAACCGACCCCCTTCATGTCCCATGCTTACCTGAGCGCCATGGAAGACAGCGGTTCAGCCTCCGTCAAATCAGGCTGGAAACTTCGCCTACTGACCCTGCGACATTCGGGGCTTGGCATAGCAGGCGCCGAGAGTGGTCGCTTGGCGGGCGCTGCAGCCCTTTACATCAAACCTCATTCTTACGGAGAGTATGTTTTCGACTGGGCTTGGGCAGACGCCTACCAAAGACACGGTTTGAACTACTACCCCAAGGCCGTTGCCGCCGTGCCCTTTACCCCGGTGCCAGGCTCTCGTTTATTGGCGGACTCCCCTGCCAGCCAATCTGCCCTTTTGTCTGCCATGGTTGAGTTGGCCCAGCAAGAAGACTGGTCCTCTTTGCACGTGCTGTTTTTGTCAAACGAAGAAGTCAAGGCCACCGAGGCAGCTGGCTGGCTCAGCCGGCACACCGTTCAGTTTCATTGGCACAACGACTCATACTCAGACTTTGAGCATTTTCTGAGCGCCATGAACCAGGAAAAACGCAAAAAAATCAAGCAAGAAAAAAGAAAGGTGAGCGAGGCAGGCGTGACGTTCAAAGCTTTAGAAGGCGCACAAATTCAGAGCACCGATTGGGACTTTTTCTACAAATGTTATTCACAAACCTATTTTGAACATGGCAATGCGCCCTATCTCAGCCGAGATTTTTTTCAACGCATGCAAGACCACATGGCAGAGAACTGGGTGCTGTTTATTGCTGAAAAAGACGGGCAACGCATTGCTTGCAGCCTGATTGGACTGGCCAACCAGGTGGCCTACGGGCGCTATTGGGGCGCATTAGAGCGAGTCGATTGCCTGCATTTTGAGGCATGCTATTACCAGCCCATTGAGTGGTGCATTCGCAAAGGGGTTGTGCGCTTTGAAGGAGGTGCTCAAGGCGAACACAAAATGGCCCGGGCGCTCTTACCCGTCAAGGCCAACAGCGCGCATTGGCTTGCGCACCCTGGGTTTGCCGATGCGGTCGAAAAGTATTTAGAAAAAGAAGGCCACGGCGTGGCGGCCTACTTGGAAAACTTGGAAGCCCGATCACCCCTGAAGGTGAAGTGATCGACCGCAAAACTCAGGCGTGGGCCTTTTGGTAGTTGGCAATGCCATCCAAGATTTCTTTCTTGGCTGACTCTGGGCCTTCCCAGCCCAAAATCTTGACCCACTTGCCCACTTCCAAATCTTTGTAGTGCTCAAAGAAGTGGGCAATGGTTTTCAAACGCAGTGGATTCAAATCTTCAGGTTTTTGCCATTGGGTGTAGATCGACAAAATTTTGTCGGTGGGCACAGCCAAGATTTTTCCGTCTTCGCCAGCTTCATCAAGCATTTTCAGTATGCCAATGGGACGACAAGGCACCACCACACCCGGGATCAGGGGCACTGGCGTGATAACCAAGACGTCCACAGGATCGCCGTCACCACTGATGGTTTTGGGCACATAACCATAGTTGGTTGGGTAGTGCATGGCGGTGCTCATGAAACGGTCGACAAAAATAGCGCCAGTGGCCTTGTCCACCTCGTATTTCACAGGATCGGCATTCATCGGAATTTCGATGATGACGTTGAATTGTTCGGGAACTTTGCTGCCAGGGGTAACGTTGTCTAGGGACATTTTTCAGAAATATAAAAAGTTGAAGTAAACCTAAGAAGCTTAGGATTAACCCCGATTTTACTTTCACAGGGCTTGCTTCTTCCGAACATTGCCCTTTTAATGCTTTAGTTGGCCAATCGACTCCTTGTGGGAGCGAGGAAGCAACGCAGGGAGGTGTTCCTCAAGCGTTGCACCTCCTCCTAGCAGTAAAAAACTAAGGAGATTGATTTATGACAGGCAACTCAGCGTTGATTTTGGCGCTCGTTTGCGGGCTCATCGCCGTAATTTATGGCGTTTGGGCACGCGGTTGGATTTTGGCCCAAGACCCTGGCAATGCCCGGATGCAAGAAATTGCAGCCGCCATTCAAGCAGGTGCAGCGGCTTATCTGGCCAGACAATACAAAACCATTGCCATCGTAGGCGTCGTCTTGGCCATCCTCATGGGTGTGTTCCTGGACAGCATGACCGCCATTGGCTTCGTCATTGGCGCCGTTCTTTCGGGAGCCTGTGGTTTCATTGGCATGAACATCTCTGTTCGAGCCAATGTGCGCACCGCGCAAGCGGCCACAAAAGGCATCGGCCCTGCCCTTGATGTTGCATTCCGCGGCGGTGCCATTACTGGCATGTTGGTGGTGGGCCTAGGTCTTCTGGGCGTTACTGGCTTTTACTGGTTCTTAGCTGGCAATGGCAACCACACCCCAGACGTCAAATTGTCTGTCATCTTGAACCCCCTCATTGGCTTTGCCTTTGGCTCTTCCCTCATTTCCATCTTCGCCCGTTTGGGCGGTGGCATCTTCACCAAAGGTGCCGACGTGGGTGCCGACCTGGTTGGTAAGGTAGAGGCCGGCATTCCAGAGGACGACCCTCGCAACCCTGCCGTGATTGCCGATAACGTGGGTGACAACGTGGGCGACTGCGCTGGCATGGCCGCCGACTTGTTTGAAACCTATGCCGTCACCTTGATTGCCACCATGGTCTTGGGCTCACTCCTCATTGCCGGCGCGCCTGGCAATGCAGTGATGTACCCCCTCGCCCTAGGCGCTGTGTCCATTTTGGCCTCCATCATTGGTTGCTTCTTTGTCAAAGCCTCACCTGGCATGACCAACGTGATGCCCGCCTTGTACAAAGGTTTGGCCATTGCAGGCGTTTTGTCACTCATCGCTTTCTACTTCGTCACCATTTGGATCATGCCGGACAATGCCATCACGGCCAGCGGTAGCCAAATGAAGTTGTTCGGTGCTTGCGCCGTCGGCTTGATTTTGACTGCAGCCTTGGTGTGGATCACCGAGTTTTACACCGGCACCCAGTACAGCCCTGTTCAACACATTGCACAGGCCTCCACCACGGGTCATGGCACCAACATCATTGCCGGCTTGGGCGTTTCAATGCGCTCCACAGCCTGGCCCGTGATTTTTGTGTGTTTGGCTATTTTGGCATCTTACAACTTGGCTGGTTTGTACGGCATTGCCGTGGCGGCCATGTCCATGCTTTCCATGGCCGGTATCGTGGTGGCTTTGGACGCATATGGTCCTATCACCGACAACGCTGGCGGTATTGCCGAAATGGCAGAACTGCCCAGCAGTGTGCGCGACATCACAGACCCCTTGGATGCCGTGGGCAACACCACCAAAGCCGTGACCAAAGGCTATGCCATTGGCTCTGCAGGTTTGGCTTCCTTGGTATTGTTTGCCGACTACACCCACAAACTTGAAACCTACGGCAAAGCCATCTCCTTTGACTTGTCCGACCCCATGGTTATTGTGGGCTTGTTCATTGGCGGCCTCATTCCCTACTTGTTTGGCGCCATGGCCATGGAGGCCGTGGGCCGCGCAGCAGGTGCCGTGGTGGTTGAGGTGCGCCGTCAGTTCAGCGAAATCAAGGGCATCATGGAAGGCACAGCCAAGCCAGAATACGGCCGCGCTGTTGACATGCTGACCACGGCTGCCATCAAAGAAATGGTCATTCCTAGCTTGCTGCCTGTGGTGGTGCCTGTTGTGGTGGGTCTGGTTCTGGGCCCCAAAGCCCTGGGCGGCCTGCTCATGGGAACCATTGTGACCGGCTTGTTTGTGGCCATTTCCATGTGTACCGGCGGCGGTGCTTGGGACAATGCCAAGAAATACATCGAAGACGGCCATCACGGCGGCAAAGGCTCAGAGGCTCACAAAGCCGCTGTGACCGGCGACACCGTGGGTGACCCTTACAAAGACACAGCAGGCCCTGCCATCAACCCGTTGATCAAGATCATCAACATTGTGGCCTTGCTCATTGTGCCTTTGATGATGCAATTCCACGGCTAAACCAGGCCTCAGTTAACACAAAGCCCGATCATGGCGACATGATCGGGCTTTTTTACGAGCAAAATACAGGCATGCAAATCAACTTGATTCACAACCATTCGGTGGCCGAGGCTCCTTGTGTCTGAACGCGTCATTCCCATCATCAGTCAGCCCCTCGGAAATTTGCCAGTTCCAGAGGTCTTGGAAGAGCACGCCTGGCAGTCTGGACACGTTATTCGAGATCAAAGAAAACGGCCCTTGCGCGATCTGCGAATCAGCGTCACGGACCGATGCAATTTCCGTTGCAGTTATTGCATGCCCAAAGAAATCTTCAACAACGACTACGTGTATTTGCCGCACAGTGCCCTGCTGAGTTTTGAGGAAATCACACGCACAGCGAAGAGCTTCATTGAACTAGGGGTTGAAAAGATTCGACTCACGGGTGGCGAGCCCTTGCTGCGAAAAAATTTGGAAATTTTGATTGAGCAGTTAGCCGCCTTGAAAACGCTTGAAGGTCATCCACTTGACATCACGCTGACCACCAATGGCTCTTTGCTGGCTCGCAAAGCGCAAGCACTCAAGGACGCTGGCCTAAAACGGGTCACGGTAAGCTTAGACGGCCTCGACGACGCTGTTTTCAAACGCATGAACGATGTTGACTTTCCAGTCAGCGATGTACTTGAAGGCATTGAAGCCGCCAAAGCGGCCGGGCTTGGTCCCATCAAAGTCAACATGGTGGTCAAGCGGGGCACCAACGAACAAGAAATATTGCCTATGGCGCGGTATTTCAAGGGCAAAGGCATTGCACTTCGATTCATTGAGTACATGGATGTGGGTGCAACCAACGGTTGGCGCATGAACGAGGTCATGCCAAGCGCCGACATCCTGAAGCTTTTGCAAGCCGAAATGTCGCTCATGCCGCTTGAAGCCAGCCAGCCCGGCGAAACCGCCGAACGCTGGGCTTATGTGAATGAACACGGCCAACACGAAGAAGCCTTGGGTGAAATTGGTTTCATCAGCAGTGTCACCAAGGCCTTTTGCAGCGATTGCAATCGCGCTCGCTTAACCACGGAAGGCCAGCTTTATTTGTGTTTGTTTGCCACCCAAGGCTACGACCTCAAACCTCTGGTGCGAAGTGCTACAGACCCCAAGGCTTTGACGCACGCCATCGCCGCCATTTGGGCGCAAAGAGATGACAGATACTCCGAGCTGCGCGTCTCAGAGCCCATGACAGGCGACCCCTCAACGCCCAGCGGCATCAAACGCAAGGTCGAGATGAGTTACATCGGTGGCTGACTGAGTTCCACGCAAAGAAACACTTTTATTTATGAACGATCTCAGCATCACAGGATTGATATTGGCCGGAGGCCGAGGTGCCCGCATGGGCGGCGTCGACAAAGGATTGCAGAACTTCAACGGGACGCCACTCACTCTTCACACCCTCATGCGCCTGCAAATGCAAGACGCAGCGACTCTGTCTGAGTTGATGGTTGTTGCCAATCGAAATTTGTCGGCCTACGAGTCTTTCGGCGTTCAGGTCTGGCCCGACAGCACCGATGGCTTTGCCGGACCACTTGCTGGATTTTTAACGGGACTGGAGCGTTGCGAAACAGATTTGCTGCTTACCGTTCCGTGCGATAGCCCTTTGTTTCCTTTGAATTTAACGCAACGCTTGCTAGATGATTTGATCGCTGAAGATGCCGAGATTGCAGTGGCCGCTGCCAAAGAAGAAGACGGCAGTGTTCGGGCACAACCCGTCTTTTGCTTGATGCGAGTGAGTTTATTAGAAAGCCTTGTGAAGTTCATGCAAACTGGCGGCCGAAAAATTGATGCCTGGACAGCTCAGCACAAAACAGTGCTGGTGCCCTTTGACACCGACGATGTCGATCCCAGAGCTTTCTTCAATGCCAACACCCTAGAAGAATTGCACCGCTTAGAACAATCCAAATGACACACTCACCGTCACTGGCTGACATTGCGGCCAAACTAGAAGCGTATGACCCTCAAGCGCTGCCAGCCAGCGAAGTCTTGAAGTTGCCGCCACATGACAACTCTGCCATGGACGGATACGCCTTTCATGGCTCTGCACTGAACAAGGCGCAAGCCCTGTCACTCAAAGTGGTTGGTACCGCTTTGGCCGGCAAAGCCTGGCAAGGTCAGGTCCAAGAAGGCGAATGCGTGAAGATCATGACGGGCGCCATCATGCCTCAAGGCTTGAACACCGTGGTACCCCAAGAGCTTTGCAAGATGAGCGCCGAAAATGAAATTGAAATACCAGCTGGCCTGCTTCAAGTTGGCGACAACCGCAGATTGTGCGGTGAGGACATCATGCAAGGCAAAGCGGCTCTCCACAAGGGTGCCTTGATTACCCCTGCGGCTGCCGGACTGCTAGCGAGCTTAGGCGTTCCAAGGGTGTCGGTGGTCAGACGCTTGCGCGTAGCCTACTTCTCTACGGGCGATGAAATTTTAAGTTTGGGTGAGTCTCCCAGAGAAGGCGCTGTCTACGACAGCAATCGGTATACAGTGCATGGCATGTTGCAATCACTGGGTTGCGAGATGGTGGACATGGGGGTGGTCAAAGACGACCCCCTCTTGCTGGAACAAGCATTCAATCAAGCTGCCGAACAAGCCGACGCCATCATTACCAGCGGCGGCGTGAGTGTGGGAGAAGCCGACTTCACCAAAGCCATGATGAAAAAATTGGGCGATGTGGTGTTTTGGAAAATTGCCATGCGCCCGGGTCGCCCCATGGCGGTGGGGCGCATTCAAAAAGACAATCGGTCTGCTATTTTGTTTGGCCTGCCTGGTAATCCAGTGGCCGTCATGGTTACATTTTTGGCGTTCGTCAAACCAGCCTTGCTGAAAATGATGGGCAGCAGCGCAAGCCCTGAGCCCATGATGAGGGCCAAAACGCTGGAAGTCTTGAGAAAAAAACCGGGCCGAACCGAATACCAAAGAGGCCTTGTGTCGCGCAATGCCAATGGTGAGCTTGAAGTGGTGACCACTGGCAATCAAGGCTCTGGTGTTTTAAGTTCCATGGTGCAAGCCAATGCACTGATTGTTTTGTCGCATCAACAAGGCACCGCCCAATTGGGTGATTGGGTAGACGTTCTGATGCTTTAACTCAGACCTCAAAAAAAATAGCGCCCTGAGGCGCTATTTTTTTGAGCTGTGAAAGAATCAATGTGCGTGTGCTGACTCAGCAGCTTCTTCTTTGACATCCGTTTTGTTCGGGCCAGGGACCTTTTTGCGAGCAAATAGGGAGTACATGGTAGGTACCACAAAGACAGTCAGCAGCGTTCCAAAACTCATGCCACCCACAATCACCCAACCGATTTGAATGCGACTCTCTGCGCCTGCACCTGTGGCCAAGGCCAATGGCAATGCACCCAGCACCATTGCACCGGTGGTCATCAAAATAGGACGCAAGCGTTGGCTGGAGGCTTTCACAATGGCATCGAAAGTATCCACACCTTGCTCCCGCAATTGATTGGTAAATTCAACAATCAAAATGCCGTGCTTGGTGATCAAACCAACCAAGGTAATCAAACCAATTTGCGAGTAGACGTTGAGTGTTCCACCCGTTAACTTCAATGTGATGAGGGCCCCAAACATGGACAAAGGAACCGACAACATGATCACCAAGGGGTCAATGAAGCTTTCAAATTGAGCGGCCAGCACCAAAAAGATAAAGAACAAAGCCAACACAAAAACGATCACCAACGCACCCTGAGAATTTCTAAATTCACGCGAGGTGCCATTGAGTTCCGTGGTGTAGCCCGTCTTGAGAATGCCCGCGGCAGTTTTGTCTAAAAAGTTCAAGGCTTCACCCAAGGCGTAGTCGGGCGCCAAGTTGGCTGTGATGGTCACGGAACGGCGCTGTCCAAAGTGGTTCAATTCGCGCGGTGAAACGCTCTCTCGCACTTTGACCAAAGCACTCAGAGGGATCACGGTGTCGTTGCGACCGCGAACGTAAATGTTGTCAATGTCTTCAGGCGTGTTGCGCCCTGTTGCCTGAGTTTGAACAATGACATCGTATTGTTCAGCATCACGCTTGTAACGTGTCACATTGCGCCCGCCCAGCATGGTTTCGACGGCCCTGGCCACCACATCCACACTGACACCCAACTCTGCAGCCTTGACTCGATCGATATCGATGCGCAGTTCGGGCTTGTTTAATCGCAAATCAACATCGGGGGCAATGAAGCCAGGGTTTTTGGCAATCTCATCCAGCATTTGACGCGTGACAGCATTCAAATTTTGATAGCTGTCAGACGTTTGAATCACGAAATTGACTGGACGCTCCCTGAAGCCTTGTCCCAGTGATGGCGGTGTAATGGGAAACGCATTGACGCCCGGGATGCCACTGAATTTGCCCTGCATCTCACGCGCAATTTCAAGCGTGGTTCGCTTGCGTTCATCCCAATCGACCGCGCGGTATATGACGCTGCCTTGGGCCACGGTGGGATTGCCCAGATTGGCAAAGATTCTGTCAAATTCAGGGTAAGCGCTGCCAATCCTCTCTAACATTTTGGCGTATTTGTCGGTGAAGTCCAAAGTTGAGCCATCGGGGGCCGTCACAGAGGCCAAGATGGTGCCACGGTCTTCTAAGGGTGACAGCTCTTGCTTCATGGTGGGATACACCATTGCAATGCCAACACCACAAGATACCATGATCAATACCACCACCCATCGGGCTTTTCTAAGGATAAATCGCAATAGTTTCTCGTACCCATTGGACAAACCATTTAGCAAGGTCTCCATAAAACGGTCGAAACGGTTTGGATTGGGATTGTGTTTGAGCAACAAGGAACTCATCATGGGAGACAAAGTCAAAGCCACAAAGCCCGATACCAACACAGCACCAGCCAGCGCCAACGCAAATTCACTGAACAGCTTGCCTGTTCTTCCCGGGGTGAACGCCAGAGGCGCAAAAACAGCAACCAGCGTGAGTGACATGGCCACAATGGCAAAGCCAATTTCCTTGGCCCCCTTGATAGATGCCGAGAAAGGATCCATGCCTTCTTCGATGTGCCGATAAATGTTTTCTAACATCACAATGGCATCGTCCACCACCAAACCGATGGCCAACACCAGCGCCAACAAGGTCAGTGTGTTGATGGTGAAACCTGCCAACGCCATCATGGCAAAGGTGCCGATCAAGCTCACAGGAATGGTGATGATGGGGATGATGGAGGCGCGGAAAGTTCGCAAGAAAACAAAGATCACCAAAGCAACCAAAACGACTGCTTCAGCAATGGTTTTAAACACGCTATTGATGGACCTGTCGATAAAAACAGAGTTGTCGTTGGCCACATTGATGGTCAAATCGGCCGGCAAATCTTGTTGCAAGCGTGGCATCATTTCCCGAACACCTTTGGACAATTCCAAGGGATTGGCAGTGGCTTGGCGGATCACGCCTGCCGAGATAGAAGGTATGCCATTCAAACGCACGCGGCTTCGATCATCGGCTGTGCCCTCTTCTACTTTGGCAACATCGCGAATCTTGATAGGGAATCCATTCACATTGCGAATGGTGATGTCACCAAACTGTCCGGGCCTGATCAGGTCAGTTTGAGAGGTCACGCTGAACTCTCGCAGCTGCGATTCAATGCGACCTGCTGGCAATTCCAAATTGTTGCGTCGAATTGCGTCCTCAACATCCTGAGACGTGAGCCTGTATGCCGCCATGCGTTCAGCATCCAGCCAAACGCGCATGGCATATTTGCGTTCGCCAAAAATTCGAACATCTGCCACACCTGTCACTGTTTGAAGTCGGGGCTTCACCACCCGATTGATCAAATCATTGATTTGCAACGGCGACAAGGTTTCGCTGGAGAATGCCAACCAAATCACAGGAAAGGCATCGGCCTCTACTTTGGCAATGACAGGCTCTTCAATGGCTTGTGGCAAGCGGCCGCGAATTCGGGAAGTTCGATCGCGCACCTCCGCAGCAGCTGTGTCGGCATCTTTTTCCAAACGAAACTTGACGGTGATTTGGGACTGATCTGCACGGCTGATGGAAGTGATGACATCAACAGCATCTATGCCCGCAATGGAGTCTTCCAAGGGTTTGGTCACCTGAGACTCTATAACCTCTGCAGACGCGCCAGGGTATCTGACGCTGACGGTCACAGTGGGTTCATCGATTTTCGGATATTCGCGAAGCGAAAGACTGTTGAAACTGACCGAGCCGATCAGGAGAATCAGCAAGGACAGAACGGTGGCAAAAACGGGCCGCCGTATGGATGTTTCAGCGAGCTGCATTCATACCTCGCGTACATGGATTCTCACCTGCAGGTGCTTGCGCCTGAGGGCCTTTGCCTTGTGCGGCTCTTGCGCCTCCTTGAGGCGCTGCTTTGTCAGCAGGCTTGGTTGCATTAGGTGCTGCATTGGGTGCTGCATTGGGTGCGCCTCCTGGCTTACCTCCGGGAGGTCCGCCGGCAGAGCCGCCCTGAGCTTTTGAAGTGTCAACCACGCGAACGATGCTGCCATCTCTTTGCAAGCGCTGCTGTCCGGCGACAACCACGGAATCACCGATGGACAAACCCTCGAGGACTTCAACTTTGCCAGGCTGGCGAATCCCAATTTTGACAGTCACTCTTTCAGAGACGAGCTCATCTTTGTTGGCACCAGGCACAATTCGAATAACGGTTGAGCGGCCGCCCTGTGGCACGATGGCTTCTTCAGGAATGACCAGTGCATCAGCCCGCTCACCAAACACCGCATTCACTCTGGCGAACATGCCAGGCCGCAATTGCATTTGCCGATTGTCAATGCAGCCGCGCACGCCTACAGAGCGACCATTGGCATCAATCAGAGGGTCAATGGCTTGGATGGTGGCCGTGAATTTGCGACCTGGTACCGCATCCATGGTCACTTGTGCTTTTTGACCTGGCTTGATTTTGTTTTGGAAGCGTTCGGGCAAACGGAAATCCAACAAGACTGCTTCAATGTCTTCCACATTGACCATGTCGGTGCCGTCTTTCAAATAATCACCCACGTTAATTTGACGCAAACCTGCGGTGCCATCAAACGGAGCCAATACTTTCAGACGCTGCAAGGTGGCTTGGGCCAAGGCCAATTTGGCCTGTGCCACCTGAAGTGCTGCGTCCGACTCGTCCAGTGAGCGTTTGCTGATGAAATTTTGGGCAACCAGTTCTTGATTGCGAGTGTGGTTGGCTTGGGCAATGGACAACTCAGCTTTGGCCTGAGCTACTTGAGCAGCTGGCAATTGATCGTCAAACTGGACCAACACCTGCCCTTTTTTCACTTTTTGACCATCCTTGAACAAGACCTGACTGACACGCCCTCCCACTTCAGGACGCAACATCACACCTTGAAATGAACGCAAGCTGCCAACAGATTGGGTCTCATCAACCAACAAGGCCGATTCCACTTTGGCAACCTCTACGGCCGCTGGCCTCTGAGGACCGCCCGGGCCGCCAGGGCCAGGGGCCGAGGTGGCAGGAGCCCCTGAACCTGCGCCTTGGGTAGGGCTATTTGGAGTATTTCCAGCTTTTGCTGAAACCTCTGCACTTGTAGATACGGGTTTATTTTGTAGCCACCAAGCAGCGCCTGAAGCAGCCACCACACCAAGGACCGCAATTGCAAGATAAGGTTTTTTGAATGACATCAATGATTCCGAACAGTACCCAAAACAGCTTGGAAATGTAACAGTTGTTGAGAATCTTATGTAGTGGCAAAAACCTCAGGACTTATGACAAAAACTCTTAGCTTACATTAACTTTACAAAAGCAAGTACACCCCGATCAATTGTTTGGCGTTAAGCCCTACCTAGGGCTTGATCCACCCCTTTGTTTGCAAGTGCATCGGCTCTCTCGTTGCCTGGGTCACCCGCATGGCCTTTGACCCACCGCCATTCAATTTGATGGCCAGAATTTGCAACCAAATGGTCTAATTTTTGCCAAAGGTCGGCATTCTTAACAGCTTGTTTTGAGGCGGTTCGCCAGCCCCTGGCTTTCCAGCCATGTATCCACTCCGTGATTCCTTTGCGAACATACTCACTGTCCAAATACAAAGTGACCTTGCAGGGACGCTTCAATGCGAGCAAGGCCTCAATCACCGCTGTGAGCTCCATTCGGTTGTTGGTGGTATCTAGCTCGCCCCCACAAATTTCTCTGACATGCTCAGCAGAACGCAGCAATGCACCCCACCCTCCTGGTCCCGGATTGCCTTTACAGGCGCCATCGGTGTGAATTTCAACGTGGTTCAATTGGGCTCTTTCTTTGGGCGACTGAGTCCCCTTGAATTTGATTTTGGCGTCGGGCCAGTGTCACGGCAGTCTTGCCATGAGGCACACGGTGCTTCCAGGTCGCCCCCAAAATGCGACCGCCTTGGACCTTTTTAACGGCCACAATGACATAAGCGCCGCCCAAAATAGGCCACCATTGAGCGCCCAATTTGTCCATGAACGACCAGCGGTCAAACCATTTGGACTTCTCAAGTGCGGGGCGCCAACAGCCAAACCGGCTGACTTTGACTTCAAAACCCAACAATCGAAGCCAATCCCGCAATCGCCAATAGCCAATGAGCTCTTCGCAGGGTGGCGCAGTCAATCCTTCAAACCCCCAGCGCTGGTACCACTGAGAACGCTTGTGACGCCAACCCCAAAGACTGGCAGGGTTCAAACCCGTCATGATCAGATGCCCTTCGGGCATCAAGACGCGCTCGGCTTCCCTCAAGCTGGCATGAGCATCCAAGCTCAACTCGAGGCTGTGGGGCATCACCAGCAAGTCCATGCTGTCCGCTTGAAATGGCAGCGCAATGCTGTGTGCGGCAAATTGATAATTGAGCGTCTCTGGAACGTCCTCGGTCTCAGAAAGAGCAAGCCATTGGTGCGGCATGCGATTGGTCTTAAGGCCATTGAGCTCCGGCATGCCCAACTGAAGCGCGTGATAACCAAAGATATCGGACACCAATTCATCCAATTGGGACTGCTCCCAGTTCAACAAAAAAGAACCCGCAGGCGTGGTGAGCCATTGACGCCAGTTTTGCGCCACAGAGTTGGTTTCTATAATAGGGGGATTCATGAACCTTTTACCGCTACCTGCATTCTCCGACAATTACATTTGGCTATTGCAACACCAAGGCTTGGCCTTGGTTGTCGATCCAGGTGAATCGACGCCTGTCAGCCACTGGTTAAAAGAAAACAACCACCGGCTCGACTGCATTTTAGTCACGCATCACCATGGCGATCACACTGGCGGTGTAAGCGCACTTCAACGCGAATGGGGTGCCAAGGTCTATGGACCCGCCAACGAAAAACTGGGTTTTGAATATCAGGCCATGGCACAGGGCAGCGAATTGAGCTGGCAAGGCTTGAACTTTCGCACCATCGATGTTCCAGGTCACACGGCTGGGCACGTTGCCTATTATGCAGAGCCTGGCGATCAAACTCCCCTGCTTTTTTGTGGCGACACCCTTTTCTCGGGTGGCTGCGGCCGTTTGTTCGAGGGCACCGCCGCACAAATGTTGCAGTCAATGGACAAGCTGGCTGCGCTGCCCAGCTCAACACGTGTCTGCTGTGCACATGAATACACATTGAGCAATTTGAAATTTGCCAATGCCGTAGAGCCTGACAACCTCGTCTTAAAAGACTACATCAGCAAGTGCCAACAACTCAGGTCTCAAAACTTGCCAACATTGCCCGCCGAACTAGGCAATGAGTTGCAAATCAACCCTTTTCTGCGAACGCGCAAGCCGTCAGTGATCAATGCCGTCAAAAAAATGGCGCCCCGAGGCACTGACAACGAAGCTGAAATTTTTGCACAATTGCGAATCTGGAAAAACGAATACAAATGAACCACTCTCCATTGGCCAACACTCTGAAATTTCCCCTCAGCCTGTGCCTTGCCTTGTTGGTTGCAGGATGCGCCAATTTGGGGTCAATGATCCCGACAAACGAGAAATCAGCGGCAATTGCCACAGAGCCCCCTGTGCTAGCAAGCCCTTCAACGCCGGACTCCTCAGCCCCTGCGACAACGGCCAATGTCAATTCAGCCGATGCCTCGAAAGCCAATCTAGCTGCCAAGCCGGTTGTGGCTCAGCCCAAAATGGAGATGAGTACAGAACCACCCGCAGACATCTGGGTTCGAATACGCCAAGGCTTTGCCATGCCTGATTTGGAAACAGATTTGGTGAAAGATCGTGAAGATTGGTATGCCGCAAGACCTGACTACATGGTTCGGATGACCGAGCGCTCGCGAAGGTATTTGTTTCACATTGTTGAAGAACTCGAGCGCAGAAACATGCCCACCGAGTTGGCTCTGTTGCCTTTCATTGAATCGGCCTTCAACCCCGAAGCCGTCTCCTCTGCCAAGGCTGCTGGCATGTGGCAATTCATGCCAGCAACGGGGAAATACTTCGATTTGAAACAAAACGTTTTTAGAGACGAGCGGCGCGGCGTGATTGAGTCAACCCGCGCTGCACTGGATTACCTGCAAAAACTCTACAACATGTTTGGTGATTGGCATTTGGCTTTGGCGGCTTACAACTGGGGCGAAGGCAGCGTTGGGCGCGCTATTGCAAAGAACAAAGCCGCGGGCTTGGGTGTGAGTTACACCGATCTAAAAATGCCCAACGAGACACGTTACTACGTGCCCAAATTACAAGCAGTTAAAAATATCATTGCCCAACCGCAAAATTTCAACGCCCGTCTGCCCCTGATTCAAAACCACCCCTACTTTAAATCTGTGAACATCACCCGTGACATCGATGTCAAGCTGGCTGCCAACTTTGCAGGTGTGACCATCGATGACTTCAAAGCACTAAACCCTTCCATGAGCAGACCGGTGATATTGGCTGCAGGCACGCCTGAAATTTTGCTCCCCTGGGATAATGCCGATCGTTTCCAACGCAGATTGGAAGAACATGCGCAAAAACCTCTGGCAAGTTGGACGGCTTGGCCCGTGCCAAAAACCATGAAAGTTTCTGAGGCCAGCAAGCTGGTCAACATGCCAGAGAACGAATTGCGAGCAATCAACCAAATTCCCAAAGGCATGCAAGTGAAACAGGGCTCAACCTTGTTGGTTGCCAGGCAGGGCGCTCTTGACGCAGATGTCACAGAGCATTTGGCAGATAACGCTCAAATTGCCTTTGCGCCTGAAATTGTATTGCGCCGAATTATGGTGAAGGTTCAAAAGGGAGACACACTGGCAACACTGGCCAGCAGACATGATGTAACGCCTACCAGCATTGCGGCTTGGAACAAACTCAAAATGCCTGTGGCCCTCAAACCCGGACAATCGATTGCTATTTTGGTCCCCACCACAGCCAGCTCTCGAGGTAGCAAACAGACCACTAAGAAAGCAACCAACAAACAAGGTACCAAGCATGGCACCAAGCCAGCCACCAAACAGGGCACCAAAGTACCCGCAGCGTCCGCGAGCACTTCAAAGTCCAAAGAAAAATCCAACGCTAAAAACTAGACCCTTATGCACTGAATTTGCGCTTGGCAATCAAAGCAAATTCGTTGGTAAAGGATTGCCCCAAGGTGGTCCAATTGGCACGATCGTTTGTCACCCTGCTGGCTCTCACTCGCCATGTATTTTGCAAGGCATCCGCAGAAAACACGCCGTCCAAGCTGTAGCTGTCACGCACCTTGTCCAAGGCGCCTAAATAGATGGCACGATCGCCCATCCAGTTGACCGAAGGCACCAATTTGAGAATATCGGAGGGACCGGCTGTTTTGAGCCATTGAAGCGCTCGCACCACACCCAGTGTCAAAATGAGCCCAACATCTGCGCGTTTTTGCAAAAACTCTGCTTTGCCAATCAAACATGCAGAGAGCATTGATCCACCAAACATTCTTTGCGAACTGAGAAATGATCGGGTGTCTGTCAAAAGCCGCAAATCATTTTTTTGCTCCAAGTAATGCATGATGGGATCGACATAACACAGCGCGTCTACTGAGCTTGATCTGATGGCTTCCATGACGTTGGATGTATTGGCGCCAAGTTCCACAAACTGAAAATTGTCGGCGGACAAATTGGACTTGTAAATCCAGTGCTGTGCAAGCCAATGCGTCGCAGAACCCAAGGAAGAAATACCCAAGCGCACAGATTTCAAATCGGTCAATGACTTCATAGCAATGGCCTTGCGAGAGACCAGGCCGACGCTCATTTGGGGCGTTCGACCTTGCAATACAAAAGCCCGGTAATTCAAGCCCCGGGCCTGCAAATCAAGGGCATGTTCAAACGCACCCGAAATCACATCGGCTTGTCCATTGAGGGCCGCCTGCACAGCTTGAAGGCCTGAATCACATTCGAGCCAATCAATTTGCAAATTTTCAGTTTTGAACATGCCAAGCTGATCTGCCAAGACCAAGGGCAAGTGATAAAGGCTGCTTTTGGCAGCCAATGCAATGGTGACCTTTTGAGGGGATGAGGCGGCATTTGACAAATTTGGCGACAGACAAGCGCTGGCCATGGCCACGCCCACGCCCATTGCTGAAAACTCACGCCGTCGCAACCGCTCCACCACGCCAAGACCCTTTATTTTGCAGCCATGAAAGATGGCTTCAGCATACAAAGGTATCGATATCAGCACATTGGGAAACATCCCAAGCGGGTAATTACGTAATGTTGAACACCAATGAAAAAGCAGTGATCAAGTTTGGTGTTTAGCGACGATCGACCAATGCATGGGCGATGGTGCCCAAATCGACATATTCCAACTCACTGCCAGCCGGTACGCCCCTGGCCAAGCGTGTAACGCGCAAACCCCGTTTTTTCAACATTTCTGCAATGACATGGGCTGTCGCCTCGCCTTCGCCGGTGAAATTGGTGGCCAGAATGACTTCTTGTACCAAACCATCGTTGCAACGCTCTGACAACTTGGCAAAGCCCAAATCCTTAGGACCCAAACCATCTAGAGGGCTCAGTTTTCCCATGAGAACGAAGTACAGCCCTTTGAATGTCGAAGTGCGCTCGATTGCTGCTTGGTCGGCGGGCGTTTCCACAACACACAATTGCGAACGGTCACGCTCTGGGTCGGCGCACATGCTGCACACGTCGGACTCCGTCAAGGTGTGACAGGTTGCGCAATGATGAACATTGGCACAGGCATGCTCTAGTGCTTTGGCCAGCACAATTGCAGCGGATCGCTCATGCTGCATGAGGTGAAACGCCATGCGAGATGCAGACTTTGCACCCACCCCTGGCAAAACCCGCAGCGCTTGTATCAACGCATCTAAAGCGTGGGCGTTGGATTTTTGCATGGCGTTGAGACCCCTTAAAAGGGCAGCTTCATGCCTGGCGGCAAGCCAGCGGTCAGTTTGCCCATTTTCTGTTGCGAAACTTCCTCAGCTAGACGCACAGCATCATTGAAAGCTGCGGCCACCAAATCTTCCAGCATGTCCTTGTCGTCCGCCAACAATGAGGGATCGATTGTGACGCGCTTAACCGCATGTTTGCACGTCATCAATACTTTCACCATGCCACTGCCAGAGGAGCCTTCCACTTCGACAAAAGCCAATTCATCTTGTGCTTTTTTCAGGTTGTCTTGCATGGCCTGTGCTTGCTTCATCAAGCCGGCGAGTTGACCTTTGTTGAACATCTTTTTTCCTTCAGTGAAATTTAGGAGATAAGCCTGATTGTGCCTGGCACTATTTTGGCGCCAAAATTTTGAATCATGTCTTGAACCAATGGATCAGATTGAATCAAATTCTCTGCGGCATTTTGCTTTTCTGCCATCGCAGCGGCATTGCGTTGGGCGGGTGAATCAGTCACCTTGCCTATTTCGACCACCAACTTGACGACAAAACCCTGGGCATTCAAGGCTGCTTGGAGGCGTTCACGTGCTGTGCCTTGATTCAAAGATTCGCTTTCAATTCTCAAATGCCATTGATCGATGTCGCGGGCAATCAATTGGGATTGCAATGCCAACTCACGCACCAAGGCGGTCACAGCCTCATTGGCGACCAATTGGCGAACTGTTTGCGCCCAAAAATGCCCCTCTTCTGTCATGAGCAACACCTTGGGTGTTGTTCTTTCTGAGGGTTCGGTGGCTTCACGAATAGGCAAATTGCGAATCTGGACCGGTGTAGCACTTGGCAACGCAGGTGCTACCGGCGTTCCCGACATTTCGTTAGACGCTGCCGGCGCTTCAATGGGGCTAAGGGGTGCTGTCGTTAAAGTTTTTTTTTGAGCAACAGGCGCCAAGGCTTGTTGTACTTTTGGCGCTTGAGGTTTGAAAGCCAACAACCTCAGCAAAACCATGGTGAGCGCAGCATACTCATCAGGAGCCAACCCCAATTCTGTTCGGCCGTGCAAACACAAGCTGTAGAGCAATTGCGTTTCATCGGCAGGCATGACCTGAGACATCAATAAGGCCCAGGACATGGCTTCGATCCACACTGCCCAACATCAAACGCACGGTTGCCTCTTGCAACTGCCCACTGCCAAATGCAATGGCTTGATCGGTGAGACTCAGCGCGTCCCGCATGGAGCCCCTGGCTGCGCGAGATAGCAACTTAAGCGCCATCGGCTCCGCGGGCAAATTCTCTTTCGCCAAGACCTGCGTCAAATGTTCAAAGACGGTTTCTGGCGCCATAGGCCGCAAATTAAATTGCAAACATCGCGACAAAACAGTGACTGGCACTTTTTGCGGGTCGGTGGTGGCCAAGACAAACTTGAGGTACTCGGGCGGCTCTTCCAAGGTCTTCAACATGGCATTGAATGCCGTGTTGGTCAACATGTGAACCTCGTCAATCATGAAGACTTTGAATCGGCCTTGAACAGGCTTGTAAACCGCCTGCTCTAGCAAACTTTGAACCTCATCAACGCCACGATTGGAAGCTGCGTCTAGTTCTGTGTAATCGACAAACCGACCTGAATCAATGTCCTTGCAAGCTTGGCAGACACCGCAGGGCTCAGCCGTGATACCGCCTTGCCCATCGACTCCTTGGCAATTGAGTGATTTGGCCAAAATGCGAGAGACCGTGGTTTTGCCAACACCTCGTGTGCCTGTGAACAAATACGCATGGTGCAACCGCTGTTGCACCAGAGCATTGGTCAGGGCTTGCACCACATGCTCTTGCCCCACCATTTCAGTGATGTCGAGATTCTAAGGGTGTCTTACAATAGCCCTCGACGGGCCTTCCCGCATGGTAAAGCGGCCAACCGAGTCAGGTGGGGAACCAAGCAGCTCTAACTGCAGAGCCAGTGCCGGGGTCAAGGCTCGTCACCTTTCATTTCAGCATGGACAGACAGAGCGGCTTTGTAGCCAGTGGCCATGCAAGCAGTCAACAAATAGCCCCCAGTTGGGGCCTCCCAATCCAGCATTTCCCCAGCCACATAGACGCCGGGCATCACTTTGGTTTGCAGCCCCGCATCCAAACCACCCCAAGCCACGCCACCAGCCGTGCTGATGGCCTCGTCCATGGGTCTGGTGGCAGTGAGTTTGATGCTCAAGCCCTTGATGGCTTTAGCCAGTTCAGCCGAATTTTGCAATACCGCAGGTGATAAAAGTTCGTTCAAGAGCGCCATCTTGATACCGTCTATGCCCAAGCGCCCCTTCAAATGCGAGGACAAACTGCGAGACCCTCTCGGGTGCGAAACCGCTTGAACCACTCTGTCCAGCGTCCAATCTGGCAACAAGTCCAGTTTTAATTCTGCACTCCCATGAGCTTGAATGGCTTTGCGCAAGTCTGCTGAGGCGGCATAAATCAGACTCCCCTCCAGCCCATAAGAGCTGGCCACAAACTCTCCTTGTCGCCTTGCAATCTGACCCGAAGGTGCCGACCACGCCATGGCAACAGATTTCAGGGGTTTGCCAGCAAAACGGGAAATGAAAAAAGGCGTCCAACCAATTCCCTCTCGCCCGGCCACATGAAAGCCACAGTTGGAGGGCAGGAGTGGATTCACTGAAATGCCTGCGGCTTGTAGCCAGGGCACCCAAGCCCCATCTGATCCCAGGCGGGACCAACTCCCTCCCCCCAGAGCCAAAACCACAGACTTTGCGCTCCATTGCCGCACTTCTACCTGTTTAGATGACAGATCCCGAACTTCAAAAGTCAATTGAACTTGGGAATGGTCAGACTCGGCGCCAGAACAGGCCTTGATGCCAATGAGGCGGTGACGCGTGTGAAATTCAACAGGCTTGCCACTCAGAGGATGACGCAGACGAGACAACCAAGCCCTCAACAAAGGCGCGGCTTTCATTTCCATGGGGAAAACTCGACCTGAAGTGCCGACGAAGGTGTCAACGCCCAACTCTTGTGCCCAAGACCGCAATTGATCTGCGCCCCAATCACTCAAAATTGGCTTTAGCTGCGATTCTTGCTCGCCATATCGATGCACAAAGTGCTCAAAAGCCTCTGAATGCGTGAGATTGAGACCGCCGCGGCCAGCCAATAAAAACTTACGACCGACTGAGGGCATGGCATCAAACAGGTGCACGGAATGGCCAAGACTGGACAAGACTTGTGCCGCCATGAGTCCTGCTGGGCCGCCGCCAACGACCGCCACAGCCACGTGATGCGGCTTTGAGGACTCATGGGGGATGTTGTTCATTGTGCCAAAAAGTAAGGGGAGGCCCTGCCATCAGAGCGGCTTTGCGTGTTTCTGTCAAAATACGGGAAGTTTACAAACAGAACCTCGCAGTAATTTCAATCTCTCTAAGGAAAAGGCCATGGCCAGCGATTTGATCAAACACACAACCGACGCCACTTTTGACAACGATGTGCTCAAGGCCGACAAGCCAGTCATCGTCGACTTTTGGGCCGAATGGTGCGGCCCCTGCAAAATGATTGCACCCATTTTGGACGAAGTTGCCACTGGCTACGCAGGCAAATTGCAAATTACCAAAATGAATGTCGATGAAAACCGCGATATCCCCGCTAAATTTGGCATTCGGGGCATTCCCACACTCATGGTTTTCAAAGACGGTCAGTTGGCAGCCACCAAAGTGGGCGCCATGAGCAAATCTCAACTCACCGCTTTCATTGACCAACATCAAAGACGGTCAGTTGGCAGCCACCAAAGTGGGCGCCATGAGCAAATCTCAACTCACCGCTTTCATTGACCAACAATTGGCTTGAACCTCCAAAATTCCTGTCATAATCCAAACCGCTGAGCCCCACAAGGGCTTCAGCACAGTTTCAAGATAGCAACTTTGAAAAGCCACCAGCACCAAGCTTATTTCAGGTGCAAATACCAGGCTTTGGTTTCTAGACGTTTGAAATTTCGGCTTTCTCCTCCCCCAGATTTTTGACATCAACCCCTCTAGGGTTGCTTTACGCAGGTAAATCCATGCATTTAAACGAACTCAAGGCACTCCACGTGTCTGAAGTCCTCAAGCAAGCTGATGCGCTTGAGATTGAAAACACCGGCCGCATGCGCAAACAGGAGCTGATGTTTGCCATCATCAAAAAGCGCGCCCGCGCAGGCGAACAAGTGTTTGCCGATGGCGTTTTGGAAATCTTGCCCGACGGCTTTGGTTTCTTGCGCAGCCCCGACACCAGCTACACAGCCAGTACCGACGACATCTACATTAGTCCGAGCCAAGTGCGCCGATTCAATCTGCACACCGGCGACATGATTGAAGGCGAAGTTCGCATCCCAAAAGATGGCGAGCGTTACTTTGCCCTAACCAAGCTTGACAAGGTCAATGGCGATTTGCCAGAGAACAACAAGCACAAAATCATGTTTGAGAACTTGACGCCCTTGTTCCCCAACATTCAAATGCGCCTTGAGCGTGACATCAAGGCCGACGAGAACATCACCAGCCGCGTGATTGACATCATTGCCCCCATCGGAAAAGGTCAGCGCGCCTTGATCGTGGCCCAGCCCAAGTCAGGCAAAACGGTCATGATGCAGCACATTGCACACGCCATCACGGCCAACAACCCCGACGTTCACCTCATGGTGCTGCTGGTTGACGAGCGCCCTGAAGAGGTCACAGAAATGCAGCGCACAGTGCGCGGCGAAGTCATTGCTTCTACCTTTGATGAACCCGCTGCCCGCCACGTGCACGTGGCCGAGATGGTCATTGAGCGCGCCAAGCGTTTGGTGGAATTGAAAAAAGACGTAGTCATTTTGCTCGACTCGATTACCCGTTTGGCGCGTGCCTACAACAACGTGGTGCCCAGCTCAGGCAAGGTCTTGACGGGTGGTGTCGACGCCAATGCATTGCAGCGCCCCAAGCGTTTCTTCGGTGCAGCTCGCAATGTGGAAGAAGGCGGCAGCTTGACCATCATTGCAACCGCTCTGGTAGATACTGGTAGCCGCATGGACGAGGTGATCTTTGAAGAATTCAAAGGCACGGGCAATTGCGAAATCCATTTGGAACGCCGTTTGTACGAAAAACGCGTGTTCCCTGCCATCAACTTGAACCGCAGTGGTACCCGCCGAGAAGAGTTGTTGCTGCAACCTGAAGTGCTGCAAAAAACACGCATCTTGCGTCAATTCATGTACAACATGGACGAAATAGAGGCCATGGAAATGGTCTTGAAGAGCATGAAAGCCACCAAGAGCAACGTCGAATTTTTCGACATGATGCGCCGCGGCGGCTAAAGAACGGCTTTTTCAGCCCCAGATTGGCCTGCAAGTCATTGATTTCATGCCATAATCTCGTGTTTCGCGAAAAGTACCCCGGATGGTCCGAGGGCGGCTGTCGCATCTGACCTCAAGGAATAGATCATGAAAGAAGGCATTCACCCCAACTACCGAGAAGTTTGCTTCTTGGATTTGTCTAACGGCTTCAAGTTCGTCACACGTTCTTGCGTCAATGCCAAAGAAATGGTGAAGATGGACGACGGCCGCGAGTTGCCTTTGTTCAAGTTGGATACCTCCAGCGAATCACACCCTTTCTACACAGGCACTCAAAAATCTGTCGACAACATGGGCGGCCGCGTTGAGAAGTTCCGCAACCGTTTCGGCAAAACGTCTGTGACCAAGTAATTTCAAATTACGTCACTTGGTGACCCCACAGGGCAGCCCGGGCAACCGGCCTGCCCTTGTTTTTTGATTGTCCAACTCAGTTGGCAATTGCTTGTAGTTTTAGTACCGACTCTGCTATCTTCTGAATTGTGAACGCCTACTCATCAGATACCTCTTCCAACCCTGCCATCGTGGCGCAAAGTGCCGTACGGCGTTTGCCACGTTGGGTTTTGTGGACGCTCTGCCTGGCCTATGTATTGCCTGGCTTCGTAGGCCGAACACCTTGGAAGGCCGAGGACATGCAGGCCTTTGGTTTCATGCGAAATTTGGCGGTGTCGGTCGCACCAGAAAACATAGCTTGGCTTAAACCCACACTCCTTGGTCAAGTTGATCAAGCCGGCGCACTTTTGCCCTATTGGCTAGGTGCTTGGGCCATTCAATTGGCCCCCATCGGATTACCATCCGACACGGCCGCTCACTTGCCCTTCATTGCTTTGTTGGGCCTCACCCTAGTAGCCACTTGGTACGCGGTATATGCCTTGGCTCGCACACCTGCTGCACAACCCGTCAGCTTCGCCTTTGGCGGAGAAGCCAAACCTGCAGACTACGCCAGAGCCATCGCAGATGGTGGGCTACTTGCCTTGATTGCCAGCTTGGGCTTGGCCAGGCTTTCCCATGAAGCCACGCCAGCGCTTGCGCAACTAGCCTTTGCTGCCCTCCTGTTTTTTGCATTGGCCAACTTGGCTCGCCGAAGAATCCCTGCGCTCTTATGCTCTGCCATCGGCATTGTTGGCTTAGCGCTTTCTGGCGCACCTGCTTTGGCCATGTTTCTGGGTGCCGGTGGCGCCATAGTGCTTGCGCTTGATTCTCACAAGCCTCATTCAGTGCAAGTCAGGCGTGTCGACGTTGCCTGGGTTTTGATCTTTTGTCTTGCCACTGCGGCCATCACAAGCAAGCTAGATTTGTGGCAATGGCGCATTGACCTGCCTTACCTCTTTGAAATCAAGTCCATGGCCAGATTGCTTTTGTGGTTCACATGGCCAACCTGGCCCTTGGCACTGTGGACACTTTGGCGTTGGCGCTACCAGCTAAAAAATCTTTCAGCCAACCCCCATTTGTCATTGCCACTCTGGTTCTTGAGTGTGGCCATTGTCAGCACATGGCTATCTGGCGTCAGCGATCGTGCGCTGCTCTTGGCTTTACCCGCTTTGGCCACATTGGCCGCCTTTGCTTTGCCCACTTTAAAACGCAGCATGAGCGCATTCATTGATTGGTTCACGCTTTTGTTTTTCAGTGTAGGTGCTCTGATCATTTGGACAGTCTGGCTCTCGATGCAAACCGGCTTTCCAGCCCAACCAGCGATCAATGTCGCCAGACTGGCGCCTGGCTTTGTCAGTCAGTTTTCATGGGCAGCTTTCATCATTGCTGGCATGGCAACGCTAGCTTGGGCCAGTCTTGTGAAATGGCGTGCTGGCAGACACCGCTCGGCCCTTTGGAAAAGCATGGTGTTGCCCGCAAGTGGCGCCAGCTTGTGCTGGTTGTTGATCATGACCCTTTGGTTACCACTCTTAGATTTTGCAAGAAGTTATGCACCCCTGGTTCACCAAGTTCGAAGCATGATGGGTGACACAGAATGTGTTCAGTACCATGGACTGACCAAGGCACAAGGCGCGGCCTTTGAGTTTCACGGCAATTTAAAGTTGTACCCTGCCGTGAGTCAATCTGAGAAGTCCAGATCTGAGTCAAAGCAATGTGCTTGGCTCATCGTTGATACACAAGCACTGGCTTCACTCTCTCAAGAAGTCAATGTCAGTTTGTGGACGCGACACGCTACCGTGCGCCGCCCTTCTGACAACAACGAAGACATCGTTTTGTTCAGAGCACTGAGCTCCAACAACGCCGCCCAACCCTGATATTTCATTGCGGTATGTTTGAAGCACGCACCATCATCCGTCACGCCGGTACGGTTTTAGTGGGGCAACTTGCTGTGATGGCCTTTGGTGTTGTTGACACTCTGGTTGCGGGTCGATACAGCGCATCTGCGCTGGCCGCTTTGTCGGTGGGTTCGGCCATTTACATCAGTATTTATGTGTCCTTGAATGGCTTGATCACCGCCCTGCTCCCCGTATGGGCAGAATTGCGGGGCGCTGGCGCACACGCAGCGCTTGGCAAATCGGTTCGGCAAGCTTTGTATTTGTGCCTTGGCGTGAGTCTCTTAGGGACTCTGGCCTTGTTGTTTCCAGATCCATGGCTGAACGCCACAGGAGTTCCTGAAACTCTGCAAAATGATGTTCGAGATTACCTGCTGGTTTTGGCAATTGCAGTGGGGCCCTCGCTGCTGTTTCGGATGTACTCAACGCTCAACCAAAGCCTAGGAATGCCGCTTTGGGTCACGGTCCTTCAAATTGCAGGCTTGGGCATCAAAATTCCACTTTCAATTTGGTTCACTTTGGGCGGCTTGGGTCTACCTGCGCAAGGCGTGGTAGGTTGCGCTTGGGCGACCTTGGCGGTCAACACGTGGTTGATGCTCATGGGCATCTACTTCTTACGCTCACAAAAGGTCTATCAAGAGTTCAAAATATGGCAAGGGATGGAAGCGCCCAATTGGAAAATGCTCAAAGAGTTTTTGCGCTTGGGCATTCCGGCCGCTCTGTCCGTATTGGTTGAGGTCACCGCCTTCACCATGATGGCGCTCTTCATTTCCAGGCAAGGTGTGGTGGCATCGGCCAGCCACCAAATTGCAACCAGCATTGCCACTTTGTTGTACATGATTCCGCTTGCACTTGGCATCGCTTGCAGTGCTCGGGTTGGCTATTGGATCGGTGCCAATGACGCTGGGCAAGCCGAAAAAGCCGCTCACACGGGCTTGAAGTTGACCCTCATACTTGCCTTGCTGTTCAGTACTGCGCTGGCTTTGAGCAAAGAAACCATGGCGGGCTGGTTTTCAACTGACGCCGCAGTGACATTGGCTGCCACAGTTGTTTTGGGATGGGTGGCTATTTATCACTTGGTAGATGCTTTGCAAGCGGTTTGCGCCTTTATTTTGAGGTGCTACCGCATGACTTTGCTACCCCTCATCATCTACAGCATCATGTTGTGGGGGGCGGGGCTTTGGGGTGCTTTTGTCTGGGCCTATGAAGGCATTGGGCCTCTAACTGCTCGGCCTGAAGTGAGTACTTTTTGGGCGGCCGCCAGTTTTGCGCTGAGCATCGTCAGCCTCGCCTTCATTGCGCTGGTTTTATGGGTTGCGAAACAGCGCCGACTTTGATGCCGGCTTTTTTGCCACAATAAGGTATCTGTCCAATTGACAGCGACACCTCAAATTGCGCCACAATTTCATTTTTCACTGACATTTAACCAGGACCATCATGATTCTTGAATTAGCAGACATCCGCATCAAACCCGGCCAAGAAGCAGCTTTTGAAGAAGCCATTGCACGCGGAATTCAAACTGCGATCTCAAAGGCCAAGGGCTTTCAAGGGGCCAAAGTGAACAAAGGGATTGAAAGTCCAGACCGATTTGTTTTGCAAATTTTCTGGGACACCTTGGAAGATCACACCATCGGATTTAGGGAGTCAGCCTTGTTCACAGAATGGCGCGCCATTGTGGGGCCATTTTTTGCAGGCCCTCCTGTGGTGGAACACTTTGTACTCACCTACAAAAGCTAAAGTACTCAATCATGGCCGTCAACTAATTTGGAAAGCAAGCCCACAAGTTGTTGGGCTTCTTGCTGATTCAGCGGCTTGAGTAATTTGTCTTGCACCCGCTCTACGGCAGTTTTCATGAGCAGGGTGGCCTCTTGGCCTGACGGCGTTAACCACAAAAGTTTACGCCGACGGTCCACCCGATCTGCCTCACGCTGAATCCATCCTTTGGCTTCCAATCGTCCAATCACAGAACCAGAGGTGGCTGCGTCAAACGCCACGCGCCCAGACAAGGTAATTTGATCAATGCCCGGAGTGTCCATCACAGCATTCAAGATGGCAAACTGAACTGGCGTCACATCCTCTGCGGCCAGCTCAGTCATGAACAAGGCAACCGCAATTTGCTGTGCACGGCGCACCAAGTGACCTGGTGCATGCGCAAAATCAAAACTCTTCTCCATGCAACTATGATTGAACGTTTGCGACAAAATCGTCGAATAATAAGTATACTTATGAAAATCGATTTTGGGTGTCCTCATTTTTTGCTTGAAAGGTCTTTATGAGTTTTGTTTTCTCTCCAGCCCCGGTGGCCTCCGTGCCTGTCTTGGGACAAGCTGAACGTTATCCTGTTCGCCGTATTTATTGCGTGGGTCGCAATTACGAAGAACACGCGAAAGAAATGGGTTTCACAGGCAGAGAGCCACCTTTTTTCTTTCTGAAACCTGCTGACGCCTTGGTCGTGGTCAATGAAGGCGAAACAGGTGCGATGCCCTACCCCAGCTTGACTCAAAACTTTCACCATGAAATTGAGCTGGTGGTCGCCATTGGCACTGGTGGTCGTAACATCAAAGCCGCAGATGCAGAAAAACACATTTTTGGCTATGCCGTTGGCTTGGACATGACGCGCCGTGACTTGCAAAACGACATGAAGAAACAAGGTCGCCCGTGGTGCATTGGCAAAGCCTTCGATCATTCTGCGCCAATTGGCCCTATCACCCCCAAAGCCAAGGCCGGCAATGTCAACGAAGCAGAAATCGATCTGTTGGTGAACGGTGCAGTTCGACAAAAAAGCAGTGTGGCCAAACTCATTTGGAACGTGGCTGAAACCATCGAACACCTGTCTGCCGCCTGGGAGTTGCAGCCTGGTGATTTGATTTACACAGGCACACCCGAGGGCGTGGCTGCAGTGGTTGCCGGCGATACATTGGTTGGCCGCGTGGCAGGCCTCGGAACCTTGACTGTCAAAGTTGACCCCGCCAAATAAATCGCAAATTAGCCGGGCCCTGGGCCCGGCGATGTGAAAGGTAAAGATTGAAAATTCTTGAGCTACTGGCGAAACTTTGCAGCATCTTGGCAGGCACATTACTGACCTTCATCACTTTGATGACTTGCTATAGCCTCATTGGTCGCAATACCAGTGGCTCCACCATAGTGGGTGATTTTGAATTAACGGGCGTTGCCACTGGTGCTGCCATTGCATTGTTCATGCCCCTTTGCCAATTCAAAAAAGCCAACATCGTTGTTGACTTTTTCACTGCCAAGGCAAGTCCAGCCACCATTGCTCAATTGGACAGACTGGGCGCCCTGTTCATGGCTGCAGCTTTTGCTTTGCTGACTTGGCGAACTTTTTTGGGTGGTATGAATGCTTGGACTTCGCAATCGGGCTCCATGATGCTGGGATTTCCTGAGTGGATCGTTTATGCGGCCATGACTCCCCCTTTGGCTCTCAGTGCTGCCATTGCTTTGACTCAAGCCTTGTTGGGTGAGAACTTTAGAAGGTTAGAAGAGGCATCTGCATGAGCGCCTTGACTCTCTGCGCAATTATCTTTGGTGCCATGTTGGTTCTCATGGCCATGCGCATCCCCATTGCTGTCTCGATGTTTGCAGCAGGCACGCTGGGTTATCTCGTTCAAACGGGTTGGGTGCCCTATTCAAGCTTTCTCAACAATTTGGCATTTGCCAGATTTGCAAGTTATGACCTGTCGGTTATTCCTTTGTTCATCTTGATGGGCCACTTTGCAACCCAAGGCGGTATCAGTAAAGCCTTGTTTCAATTTGCGGCCAGTGTCATGGCACGCTTCAAGGGCGGTCTGGCCATGGCTGCTGTTTTAGCCAGTGCGGCCTTTGGCTCTATTTGCGGCTCCTCGGTAGCCACCGCAGCCACCATCACGGGTGTGGCCTTGCCAGAAATGAAACGCCATGGCTACTCGGGTCGCTTGTCCACAGGCACCTTGGCTGCAGGCGGTACTTTGGGCATCTTGATTCCGCCTTCAGTACCCTTGGTGATTTATGCCATTTTGACCGAGCAAAACATTGCCAAGCTGTTTGCAGCCGCCATGGTGCCTGGCATGATTGCCATGCTGGGCTATATGGTTGCCATTGCCATTTATGTTCGGGTGGTGCCAGGTCAAGCGCCTGAAGTCGATAACGACCTAGAGAAATTTTCTGTGGCTGCCCTCGCCGGCATTGCCCCCATAGCAAGCATTTTTATCATTGTCTTTGGTGGCATTTACGGTGGCTTTTTCACACCCACAGAAGGCGCAGGCGTTGGAGCTGCTTCAACTTTTGTGGCCGCCCTGCTGAAGCGCGAAATGAACTGGGCCAAATTCAAGCAATGCTTTTATGCCACCGCCGAAAGCTCAGCCATGATCTTCATGATCTTCATTGGCGCAGACGTCATGAATTCCTCATTGGCGCTCACGCAAGTGCCCAACCAGTTGGCAGCCGTGGTGAGCAGCTGGGGGCTTTCCCCTCTCATGATTGTGAGCGCCATCTTGCTGTTTTACGTGGTCCTGGGGGCTGTGATGGACGAGCTCAGCATGATTTTGCTAACCATTCCTATTTTCTTTCCCTTGATCATGGGACTTGACTTTGGCATGGCCAAAGAACCCACGGCCATTTGGTTTGGCATCATGGTGCTCATGACCGTGGGCTTTGGCATGTTGGCCCCCCCTGTCGGGCTGAATGTGTACGTGGTCAACAGTATGGCCAAGGATGTGCCTATCTCTGAAAGTTACAAGGGCGTCATGCCCTTCCTCATCAGCGACACCATTCGAACCATCTTGATACTCTTCTTCCCTGGGATTTCCCTGTGGTTGATTCAATACGTTGCCTAACTGGATGCCTCATTTTTGAGGCTCTGATCCGTTAACATTCAGACATTACCAACCGGAGACAGTCATGATCAAACGTCGCTCAATTTTAAAGTCAGGTGCTGCAGCCGCCATCGCAACGCCAGCCCTCACAGGTTTTGCCCAACAAACGGTCACTTTGAAGTTCCACACCTTCATGGCCCCACAGTCCAATGTGTGGCTCAACATGCACAAAGCGTGGATGAACAAAGTGGAAAAGGAATCCGGCGGCCGAATCAAATTTGAAGCCTATCCCGCTATGCAACTTGGCGGAACGCCCGTTCAGTTGTATGACCAAGCCCGCGATGGCGTGGTGGACATCGTCTGGACCTTGCCTGGCAACACTGCCGGTCGGTTCCCACGCATTGAAGTGTTTGAACTGCCGTTCATGATGACCAATGCAGAAGCCGCATCCAAGGCTTATTGGGAATATGTGCAAACCATGGCACCCGATGAATTCAAAGAAACACACCTAATTGCTTTGCATGTGCACGGCCCAGGCGCCATTCACACTGTCGACAAAGCCGTCAAAAGTGTTGCTGACATGAGAGGTTTGAAAATGCGTGCCCCGACTCGCCAAGTGACCAAGCTGCTGGGAACATTGGGCGCCATCCCTGTCGGCATGCCTTTGCCCGGTATTCCAGATGCCTTGTCCAAAGGAACCATCAATGGCGCCGTCATTCCTTGGGAAGTTGTGCCTGCTGTGAAGGTCAACGAGCTCACCAAGTTCCACGCCGAGTTTGACCCTGCCGGTGGTTGCTTGTACACCACCACTTTTGTGATGACCATGAACAAGGCCAAATACAACTCTCTGCCAGCCGATTTGAAAAAAATCATCGATAACAACAGTGGCATTGAAACATCAGGCTGGTTGGGCAAAGTTCAACAAGAAGGCGATGTGCCAGGCCGCAAATCTGCCAGCGATCGCAACAATGCCATCTTCACAGTTGGCCCCGCTGAAGCGCAAGAGTTCCGTCGCAAATCACGTGCCCTGGAAATTGAGTGGCAGGAAGACATGAACAAGCGCGGCTACGACGGTCGCAAACTGATCGACACAGCGCGCGCTTTGATAGAGAAGCATTCCAAGGCGCCAGCTGCCAAAACACCTGCGAAAAAGGCTTGAACTATCAACGCCAATTGATCAAACACTGCCGAGCCTGTGGCTCGGCGGTTTTGTATCGACTTCCCGATGATGGCGACACCAAGCAGCGCGCCATCTGCACCGAGTGCCAATTGGTACATTACGAAAATCCCCTCAATGTGGTTGGTACAGTACCTTACCTTGGGCATAAAGTTTTGCTGTGCAGGCGCAATATTGAACCTCGAAAAGGTAAATGGACCTTGCCGGCTGGCTTCATGGAGTTGGGCGAAACCACTTCACAGGGCGCTGCACGTGAGACCACCGAAGAAGCTGGTGCCCAATTCAAAATGGGCTCCCTATTCACCGTCATGAGTGTGCCTCGAGTTGGCCAAGTTCATCTGTATTTTTTGGCGGAATTAGACAACGAAAACTTCGAGCCTGGCTTTGAAACTCAAGAAGCCCGAATGTTTGCCGAAGATGAAATTCCCTGGGGCGAATTGGCTTTCAGAACCGTTCAAGAAACTTTGCAGCATTATTTTGCAGACAAAAAATCAGGGGCTTTTGAGGTCCATACTCTGACGATTGATTGACTTTTTTGTCCATTGAAGCCCCAACTTGGGCGAAAATACGGACGTGGCCATTCCTCAGTCTTTTATTCAAGAACTTCTCTCCCGCGTAGATGTGGTGGAGGTTGTGGGCCGCTATGTCCAATTGAAAAAAGGTGGCGCCAACTTGATGGGGCTTTGCCCCTTTCACGGCGAAAAATCACCCAGCTTTACAGTCAGCCCTACCAAGCAGTTTTTCCACTGTTTTGGATGCGGAAAAAATGGCAACGCGCTTGGTTTTCTGATGGACCATGCAGGCATGACCTTCATTGAAGCCGTGAAAGATTTGGCACAACAAACGGGTATGACGGTCCCCGAAGACGATCTCTCACCTCAAGACAAAGCAAAAGCGATCGCTCAAAAACAAAAGCAAAGCACTTTGAGCGACATGTTGGAAAAAGCGGCCAGCGCTTATCAACAACAACTCAGAATTGCGCCCAAGGCAGTTGCTTACTTGAAGGGGCGCGGCTTGTCGGGGCAAATTGCAAAACGATTTGGCTTGGGTTATTCACCTGAAGGCTGGCGCAGTTTGGCCAGCGTCTTTCCCGACTACGACGACCCACTTTTGGCTGAAAGTGGTTTGGTCATTGTCAATGAAGAAGATGGCAAACGATACGATCGTTTCAGAGATCGGGTGATGTTTCCAATTCGAAACATCAAGGGTGAGTGCATAGGTTTTGGAGGGCGTGTGATGGGGGACGGTACCCCCAAATATTTGAACTCTCCTGAGACGCCCGTCTTTCACAAAGGACGCGAGCTTTATGGTTTGTTTGAAGCGCGCGACAGCATTCACAGCACAGGCTATGTGCTGGTCACTGAAGGCTACATGGATGTCGTGGCTTTGGCGCAATGGGGTTTTCCCAATGCAGTCGCAACGCTTGGCACCGCTTGTACGCCAGACCATGTTCAAAAACTGTTCCGTTTTACAGATTCCGTCGTCTTTGGTTTTGACGGTGACGCAGCTGGCCGCAGGGCCGCTCGAAAAGCCCTAGACGGCGCTTTAACCTATGCAACCGATGTGCGAAGCATTAAATTTTTGTTCTTGCCGCAAGAACATGACCCCGACAGTTTTATCAGAGAAAAAGGCTCAGAGGCGTTTTCGCTTGCAGTTACCAATGCCACGCCTCTGTCTAAGTTTTTAATTGAAGTCGCCTCCGAAGGATGTGATTTGAATTCAGCAGAAGGAAGAGCCCATCTTTCAAGCAATGCCAGCCCCCTTTGGCGCGCTCTTCCAGATGGTGCTTTAAAGCGTCAGCTTCTTTCGGAATTGGCGCAAATGATTCAGCTTGACGCTTCAGAGCTGGCGGGACTTTGGCTTCAACAGGCAGAAGCTGCTGCAACGCGCAGTAGCACGCGAGGTGCGGCGTCAGGGCAGCCCAACGGTTTGGCGGCAGTGCCATCCATGGGCAGCCAAGGATCCCATTCAGCGTTTGATCCTGAGGGAATGCCCTCGCCCTTTGAACAACCCAAAAGCCAGGGGTATCAAAAATCATCACGTGCTCGCCCTGATGGCAAAACTTGGCAGAAAGATTCCAACGGCAAATGGCGACTGGTCAGCCGGACAGATGCCCTTCAAGCATCCGATCTTGGACCCAGAGTCCAGCCTGCAAGCCGAGCAGACCATGCAGTCAGGCTGATTCTCAGCAACATGGCCCTGTGGGATGGTTTGTCTGCCGAAGATCACTCACTTCTGTCCCATTTACCTGGCCAGCATGGCGACATCATGCGGTGGATTGAAAGTCAATTTCTGGATCATGGCCCCTTGGCTTGGGGAACTTTAAAAGCTGAATTGCAACATTTAAGTTTTTCCAGCTTGGCTGACAAGCTCATGGGCTCCCATGCGCCTAGCCAACCCGAAGGACACATCGACATGGAGCCTGGAGAGGCTCACAAAGAACTGCGACTGCTGCTCAACCTGATGCTGATCGATCAGCTCAAAGAGCAGGAAACTGTCGCCCTGCAAAATGCTGAAAGTTCGCAAAGCCCCGAGGCTTTTCAAAAATGGCGAGAGATACACCAACGGCGCCGAAACCTCATGAGCGCTGAAATTTTGTAGGTTTTTTCCCCTTGTTTGGGTATAATCCTTTTTTCAGGCAAGAGCGACAGCAGCACCTCCGGACCCGGCCAACGCCACAGCGCACCTCCCTCCCTGGGACGGCCCCATTACCGCAAGGACTGCATTCCAAATGTTCGCCCATCCATCTTGCCTATTTGGTCTTGGCTATTTAGTCTTGCCAATAAGATCTTGCAAATTTAGCCACCTGCCCTCAGGTGCTTATTTGCTTTTCCTCTCGCGCCAGAAGTTTGTGGCGCAGCGTTTGTTTCCATTCAGTTTGAAGTATTGAGGTCCATCATGCCCGCTCAAAAGCCGAAGAAGCCCGTTAAAGCACAAGCCAAGTCTGTCGCAAGCAAAGTTACCAAATCCGTTGCCAAACCAGCCGCCAAATCGGCTGCCAAACCTGTGGCAAAACCTGCCCTAAAAGCAACGACCAAAACAAGTCCGGTCAAAGCCAAAGCACCTGCGAAGGCTCCTGCCAAAAAGCCTGCCAAGCCAACTGCCAAAGCAGTGGCAAAACCAGTCGCTAAATCAGCCGCAAAGCCTGCTGCCAAAGCTGCCTCACCGGCCAAGAAAGTTAGTTCAGTGCCCTTATCCAAAAAAACAATGGCCTCTAAAGCACCATCGAAGGTGCCAGCCAAGACTGTCAAGCCAGAAGTCAAAAAAGCCAGTCACAAAATTGCTGCCAAACCTATCGCCAAGCCGGCCCCTAAACCTGTTGTTAAAGCTGCCGCCAAACCTGCTGTTAAACCTACAGCCAAAGTTGCAACAAAGCCTGATGTCAAGCCAGCTGTCAAAGCTGCTGACAAAAAAGCTGTCACACCAGCGGTCAAAATACCTGCGGCCAAGCCCGGCAAAACAACGGCACCCGAACCAGCAGCCCAAACTGCAGGTGCCAAGCGTGGCCGAAAGCCGAAAGCAGATGCGGCACCCCTTCACGATGACATGAGTGACATTGAGGACGACTTGGCGGGTGAGCCCATTGCAGAGTCCACTGAAAAGGTCAAACCGCTTCGCATGAAGATCAGCAAGGCCAAAGAACGCGCCTTGATGAAAGAGTTTGGTTTAGACGAAACAGTCTTGTCGGAAGAAGACATGGCCAAGCGCCGTCAACGCCTCAAGGCTTTGATCAAGTTGGGCAAAACACGTGGCTATCTCACACACGGTGAAATTTCCGAC
>JAJTGB010000037.1 GCA_021298995.1 Comamonadaceae bacterium
ATTGATTCAGTACTCACTCAAGTCAGCGACACTCAAAATTAACGGAGACAAACAACATGACTTTCATTTTCAATGCCCTGCGGTCTTTGACCGCATTGACTCTGGCAGCATTCACGGCCGTTGCTTTGGCACAGACCAACTACCCAAGCCGGCCCATCAAAATTGTGGTGCCTTACGCAGCAGGTGGTGGCGCAGATCAAGTCACCCGGCTGATGGGCTTGCGGCTTGCCGACCGACTCAAGCAGTCGGTGGTGATTGACAACCGCGGCGGCGGCAGCAACACCATCGGCATGGCCATGGTGGCCAAAGCACCAGCCGACGGTTACACCCTTGGCTTGGTCACACCGACGTTCTTGATGACCCAGTCGATGATGAAAAACCATCCTTACGACATCATCAAGGACTTCTCTGCTGTTGCCATGTTTGGTGACGCGCCGCTCTTTTTGGTGATCCCTTCCAGCCTGCCAGCCAACAATATGAAGGAGTTCTTGCAATATGCCAAGGCCCGTCAAGGGCAGCTCAATTGGGCCTCGGGTGGCACAACATCGACCCAAGGTCTGGCCGGCTTAATGTTCAGCTCTGCCGCTGGCCTGAAAACCACCCAGATTCAATACAAAGGCAGCTCGCAAGGCATGACCGACTTACTCGCTGGCCGCGTGCAGTTTATGTTCAACCCCTTGCCATCGATCATCGCGCACACCAAAAGTGGCGCCCTCAAAATACTCGGTGTGGCCAGCGCTGAACGCTTGTCAGCATATCCAGAGATTCCAGTCATTGCAGATACCGTGCCAGGCTTTAGCACCGCCGGTTGGTTTGCACTTGTGGCACCAGCTGGAACGCCAAAGGAGATCATTGACAGACTAAACCGTGAAATCAATGACATCATCAAAACGCCCGAGGTACGGGCCAGCATGATTGAAAGCGGTCTTGAGCCGAAGACCATGAGCCCAGCCGAGTTCGAAAAGATGATGAACGTTGACTTTGTCAAGTACACCAAAATCTTCGCTGAAGCTGGCGTCACGCCGCAATAAGGGTTGCTTTACTGCGCCACCGCCAAACTCTCAAACGATCACTAAAGCCCTTTTTTCAACCAACCCAACCAATAGGAGAGCTCATGCTCACCATCAAACGATTGTCTTTTGAAGAAGCCAACATTTTGCTTGCAGGTGCCGCCGCAAAGGCTACTGAAATGAACGTCCCTATGTGCACCGCGGTGACTGACGAGTCAGGTCATTTGATCAAATTTGACCGCATGGATGGCGGCAAGGTCAGTAGCATTTCGATCGCCATCGACAAAGCGTTCACCGGTGCAACAGCTCGAAAAGGGACACACGTTTACAACGAACTTTGCCAACCTGGCAAGCCCACCTTTGGCATCCATGTCACCAACGGTGGACACTTCAGTATCATTGGCGGAGGCCTGCCAGTCTTCGTCGATGGCCAGATCGTTGGCGGCATTGGCGTTAGCTCTGGCACAGCCCACGAAGACCAAATTTGCGCAGAAGCCGCAATCGCTTATTTTTACGAAAAAACCGGAATGAAGGCTTGAAGCTGTCGCCATCCCTTTGTCTTAAGCGGTCAACAAAATGTCAAAACTCAAACTCTCGCTCGCCTGCTGGAACTACGATCGCACCCGCGCTTTAATGGATGGCTCGGTTCAAGCTGAGGGCATTGATCTCAATTACTTGTGCCTGCCGGTCGAAGAAACATTCTTTCGAATGTTGCGCAACAAAGAGTTTGATGTGGCCGAGCTGTCACTGTCCTCATACTTGATCGGACTGAATAAACCCGAGAGGGATTTCGTGGCGATACCCGTATTTCCCTCTTGCGCATTCAGGCACTCAGGCATTTTTGTAAATGCCGATTCAGGTATCCACGAAGCCAAGGACTTGATCGGCAAGCGTGTGGGCACGCCCGAATACCAGATGACGGCCGCAGTCTGGATACGCGGTATATTGGCGGAGCACCATGGCGTACCGGTCGACAGCATGACTTATTTCACGGGCGGTGCAGAGCAAGCTGGGCGCGCTGAAAAGCTCAAACTGTCGCTTCCGCCAAATATCAAGGTTGAACGCATTGGCCCCACACAAACGCTTTCGCAAATGCTCTTGGATGGCGAGATAGACGCGTTGTACACCGCACGCACTCCCTCTACCTTCAAGACTGGCGGGGGCAAAGTCCGGCGGCTGTTTCCAAATTACGGCGAGATTGAGCGCGACTATTTTCGGCAAACCAGCATTTTCCCGATCATGCATGTGATCGTCATTCGCCGCCAGGTGTATGAGGCAAATCGTTGGATTGCCCAGTCTCTTTACAAAGCGTTCTTGCAAGCGCAGCAACTCAGCTACGAAGACTTGCGTGAAAACGTCGTCTTAAAAACCATGCTACCTTGGCTGAATTCGAACGTCGACGAAGTACGTCACTTGATGGGCGAAGACTTTTGGCCTTATGGCGTAGAAAACACGCACACCACCTTGTCAACCTTGCTGCGCTACTCGCGAGAGCATGGGCTGACCTCCAACGAGATGTCACCAAAAGATCTCTTTGCACCCGAGACGCTCGAGGCGTTCAAGATTTAAGTGGGGTGGCTGATGGGGCTCGAACCCACGACAACAGGAATCACAATCCTGGACTCTACCAACTGAGCTACAGCCACCGTAGAAGCGGAATTATAGCCGAATCTATTTCGGCATCAGGCGCCCTGCGCCTCAGACTTAGGCTTGGCCGCGCTGGGCTTGGGCACCAAAATTTCGGCTTTCAGCTTGGTTTTCAATTGGGCAATGTAGGCCTGCGTTTCTGCGGTGCCCCAAAGTTGCGTAAATTGTTGCTGAGCTTGGGCCATGAGCGCTTTGTTTTCAGGCTCTGGTGGAAAAACCTTGGTCACACGCACCACCGCAAAGCCCTGAGTACCCAGGTCAACGCCATTGACTGAGGGCAAATTGTTGGGGTCGGCGCGCAATGCAGCTTCCACCACTTGGGGCAATTGTCTTTGTGTATTTTCACGAGAAATCACAACAGCATTGGGCATTGCATCGGAGCCCGTTTTGGCTTTGAGTGCAGCCAAGCGTTGCTCGCCCTGTGCCTTGGCCAATTCAGCCGCTTTCTCTTGGGTGAAGGCGCGCTTCACAAATTCTTTGACCTCGGCAAAGGGCAATGTGGCGGCAGGTTGGTGCTTGACTACCCGCGCCGAGACCAAAGTGCTGGGGGCGACTTCAATGGCTTCCGTGTTGCGCTGCTTTTGCAAAGAGCCTTCATTGAACAAGGCTTGCAACAATGCAGGGTTGCTCAAGATGCCCTTGGCCTGCGCTGGATTGGCAGGCTGACGGGCGACTTGATTGGCCTTTTGAATGGTCAGCTTGAGCTTCTCAGCCACGGGCTTCAAGCTGTCAGATTGTTCGTAAACCATGTTGGAAAAGGTTTCTGCCAATTCTGCGTACTTGCGCTGGGCTTGTTGCTTTTTCAAGTCGGCTTCTAAGGAGGGGCGCAGGGACTCAAAGCTTTGAGCCTTGGGTGACTTGATGTCGGTCAGTTGAATGATGTGATAGCCAAATTCAGACTCAACCAAGTCACTGATGTCTGATTTTTTCATGCTGAAGGCAGCATCTTCAAAAACCTTGACCATGGCACCACGCGCGAAGAAATCCAAGTCTCCCCCTCTCACGGCAGAGCCTGGATCTTGTGAGTTTTTGCGAGCCACATCGGCAAAGCTGGCAGGTTTGGCCTTGACTGTCTTAAGCAATTCTTCGGCCTTGGCACGTGCTGCTTTTTTCTCTGCCTCGGGGGCATCTTTGGCAGCAGTGATCAAAATGTGACTTGCACGGCGCTCTTCCTTGCTAGACAAACGCTGCAAGTTTTGCTCATAGTAAGACTTCAGGTCTTGTTCGTTGAGCGTGATGGATTGACGCAAAGTTTCAATGTCCAAAACAATGTATTCAATATCGGCCATTTCCATGGACTGGTATTTGCCTTTGTTTTTGTCGTAGTAGGCTTGCAGATCTGCATCGGAGGCGGAAACTTTGCTGAAAAAATCGGCGGCAGGGAAATTGAGAATTTGAACTTCGCGGCGCTGCATGAACGCATTCAAGGCTGTTTGCGTTTGGGCAGATGTTGCATAAGCTGAGGCTTGAACACCTTGAATCACTTGTCGGTTAGACAAATCTGCGCGAACTTGCATTTCAAACATTTCGGGCGTCATGCCCTGTGATGCAGCCAATTGCTTGTAACGCTCCATGTCAAGCTTGCCATCAGGTGTGCGCAAGGCCGCAATGGCTGGGCTTTGCTGAAGTTCTTTGGCCAGACGTTGGTCACTGGCAACCAAATGCATTTTTTGAGCGGCTGCTGCAACCACCTTGTCGCGAACCAATCGCTCTAGCGTGGCGTATTTGGCTTCAGGGGTGTCAAACAGCTTCACATCGAGTGTGGGCATCGATGCTCGAATGCGATCAACCTCGCTTTTGTGCGCTGCATCCCAATCGGATTGGTTGATTTTTTGACCATCCACCTTGGCGACCACCATGCCTTTGTCGTCGAAACGACTATAGCCCTCAAGACCAAACAAGACAAAAGAAGGAATGATGAGCAAGAACAACAAGCCCATCATGATCTTGGTGTTATTGCGGACGAAATCAAACATGTGAGAACTCTCTGTGAAGTGGCGCGGTCAATGTCTTGAAAACACAAAAGGCGAACAACCTGTTCGCCTTTGCTTGGGGGTGGTGGGTGATGACGGGGTCGAACCGCCGACCTACGCCTTGTAAGGGCGCCGCTCTACCAACTGAGCTAATCACCCCCCTTAATCAAAGATTAATTCAAGGCGTCTTTAAGGGCCTTACCTGGACGGAACTTAGGCACCTTGGCAGATTTGATTTTAATGGCTGCGCCAGTGCGCGGGTTGCGGCCCGTGCGAGCAGCGCGCTTGGTAACGGCGAATGTACCGAAACCAACCAGGGCAACAGTGCCGCCCTTTTTCAATGTGGTGCGAACGGCGCCAATGGTGGCTTCCAATGCGCGGCCTGCAGCAGCTTTAGAAATGTCTGCTTGTTTGGCAATGTGCTCGATTAATTCTGTCTTGTTCATACAAAGAGCTTTCGAAAAAAATAAAAGCACTCAAAGTTGAGTGACTCATTTGAGTTAAAAATTTTGTTTGAAGTTTGGATAACTTCTGGGACAAAACATTGTCGCCGCAATGAATTTGTCGACTTCAATTTAAACAGACAAACCGCGCCTGTCAAATGATTTTCAGTCTAGAAACCGCAATGCGACACGAATTCTAGATCTAAACTCAATCGCCACGGGGTGCATGACGAAAAAATAATTTTGGTTTCACAACTTGATCCCAAAAGTTCTCATAAAGCGGCCGCAATGGCTTTGCCAAGGTCTTGCGTATTAGCAGAACCCCCAATATCGGCGGTGCGTGGCGCGCCACTATTTGGTGCTAGCACTTTCTCAATGGCACCCAACACAGCGTCGTGCGCAGGTTTGCAACCTAAGAATTCCAACATCATGGCGCCACACCAAATTTGGCCAATGGGGTTGGCGATGTTCTTGCCTGCAATGTCGGGCGCAGAACCATGCACGGGCTCAAACAAGGAAGGGTATTTTTTATCGGGGTTGAGGTTGGCGCTGGGCGCGATGCCAATGGTGCCAGTGCAAGCAGGACCCAAGTCGCTCAAGATATCGCCAAACAAATTGCTGGCCACTACCACATCAAAAAAGTCGGGGCGTTGCACAAAATGCGCCGTCAAAATATCGATGTGGAATTTGTCAAGCTGAATGCCAGGATAGTTCTTGGACATCTCAACCACGCGCTCATCCCAGTAGGGCATGGTGATGGCAATGCCATTGGATTTGGTAGCGCTGGTTAAATGTTTTTTGGGCCGCGACTGGGCCAACTCAAAGGCAAACTTCAACACACGGTCAACGCCAATGCGCGACATCACTGTCTCTTGCATCACAATTTCTCGATCTGTGCCAGGGTACATACGGCCACCAATGCTGGAGTATTCGCCCTCGGTATTTTCCCGCACGATGTACATGTCAATTTCACCGGGCTGCCTTGGAGAGCCATCTTTTCGAACCACTGGCGCGATGATGCCGGGCATCAGTCTGGCGGGGCGCAAGTTGATGTACTGATCAAACTCGCGGCGGAACATCAACAAAGATCCCCACAATGACACGTGATCGGCAATTTTGTCGGGCCAACCCACAGCGCCAAAATAGATGGCATCGTGTCCGCCAATTTGGTCTTTCCAATTGTCTGGCAACATTTGGCCGTGCTTTTCAAAGTAATCCCAGCTTGAAAAGTCAAAGTGATCGAATTTCAAATCGAGATTGAACTTGGAGGCGGCTGCCTCCATCACTCGCAAGCCCTCTGGCATGACTTCTTTGCCAATACCGTCTCCGGCAATCACTGCAATTCGTTTTTGACTCATCTTTTTTCTCCTTCAATTGATTTTGCAGGTCTGAGCACCCAACTGACGCCCCATGCTGTAAGGGCTATGCCCACCAAAGTGATTGCGGTGATGGGCTCATCAAACAAGAGCCAGGCCAGCAGCGCGGTGCACGGCGGCACCAGATACATCAAACTGGTGACGCTGGCAGCCGCTCCCTTTTGAATCAGCATGTAAAGCAGCGAACTACCGCCCAGAGTCAATCCTAATACAGACCAGGCCATGGCACCCATGCTTTCAAAGTTCCATTGCACCGACTCCGTTTCAAGCCATGCGATGGGCGTGGTAACCAGCAAAGCTGCAATCAATTGGGTGGTATTGGCCGTTCTCACATCGCAGGGCTTGACGAATTTTTTTTGATACAGCGTGCCCAAGGTGATGGACAAGAGCGCCATGACCGCAAAACTCAAATTCAACAATGTGACGTGATCGAGCGCGGTACCCTGCGTGAGTTTGTGCCAGACCACCAAGAGCAAGCCACAAAACCCCAACACCAAGCCCATCCATTGGCGCTGAGAGACACGATTTTCTGTGGCACTGCTGCTCGAAGACAGCCAAATGGCCGTCAATACTGGCTGCAAGCCCACGATGAGGGCCGACAAGCCTGAACCCATGCCTGCCTTGACCGCAGCCCAAACTCCACCCAAATAGCCTGCATGCATGAGGATGCCTGTGACCGACAAGTGAAACCATTCCGATTGGCTTTGAGGCCATCGAACGCCCGCAAAGCGAATCCAAATGACAAAGCAAGCAATGGACAAGGCATACCGATACCAGAGAAAGGAAAAAGGCGGCGCGTGGGGCATGCCGTAGCGCGCAACAATAAAACCGGTGCTCCAAATGAGCACGAACACGGCTGGCATGGCCCGCACCCAAGCATCAGAAGAACTTGGATGACTCATTTCACTCGCGCGCGAATTTCAGGCAAGGCCTTTTGCATGTAATAAATCATGGACCAAATGGTCAAGATGGATGCAATCCAAATGAGGCCGGTGCCCCACAAATGCGTGTCGATCACGCCAAAAAGTTGGCCGTTGTAAAGCAAGAACGGAATGGCCACCATTTGAACCGTGGTCTTGAGCTTGCCCACAAAATGGACTGCAACGCTTTTGCTGGCCCCAATTTGGGCCATCCATTCGCGCAAAGCAGAAATAGCAATTTCACGGCCAATGATGATCAGGGCCACCAACACATGCACGCGGTGCAAATGGACCAACATCAGCAATGCTGCGCAAACCAAGAACTTGTCGGCAACCGGGTCTAAAAATGCACCAAAAGAAGAGGTTTGATTGAGCTTGCGTGCCAAGTAGCCGTCTAGCCAATCGGTGATGGCAAACACCACAAACATGGTGGTAGCCAAAAAGTTGCGTGACTCCACGGGGAGGTCGGAGTAGAACACCCACACAATGAAAGGAATCGCGACGATGCGCGTCCAGGTCATGATGGTTGGAATGGTGAAAAACATGAAGCGTATTGTGTCACGCCTTCAAGACAATTTGCTGACGCCAAGCCTCAAGCCCTAGTGGAGGGCTTGGTATATGCTTTCTGCGAGCTCTTTCGAAATGCCATCGACCGACATCAGGTCTTCGACGCTGGCGTCCTCCACCCCACGCACACCCCCAAAGCGCTGCAACAATTTGGCTCGCTTTCTGGGTCCAATGCCCGAAATTTCCTCTAAGCGACCACCGCCTACCCGCACTTTGGCGCGTTGAGCGCGCATGCCCGTAATGGCAAATCGGTGCGCTTCATCTCGAATTTGCGCCACCAACATCAGGGCGGCAGAATCTTTGCCCAAATAGATCTTGTCGCGCCCGTCTGCAAAAACCAATTCTTCCAGGCCCACCTTGCGGCCCTCGCCTTTTTCAACGCCCACAATCAAAGACAAGTCGAGACCCAAAGCTTCAAACACCTCTCTGGCCATTGATACCTGGCCTTTGCCGCCATCAATCAGAACCACATCGGGCATTCGCAATTTGAGGTCGGCCTCCCCCGACTTCAGGGCCTCGGCCACCTTGCCGTAGCGCCGCATCAACACTTGGCGCATGGCGGCGTAATCGTCACCGGGGGTAATGCCTTCAATTTTGTAGCGGCGATATTCGCTGTTTTGCATTTTGTGATTTTGAAAAACCACACACGATGCTTGCGTGGCCTCGCCGGAAGTGTGCGAAATATCAAAGCACTCCATGCGCAAAGCATCGATATCGTCGGGTGCCAAATCGAGTGCATCCACAAGCGCTCGGGTGCGGGCTTGTTGCGAGCCCTCCTCTGCCAACAATCGCGCCAATTGAATGGCCGCATTTTTTTCTGCCATCTCTAACCAGGCTCTTCTTTGTTCGCGCGGGTTGTGAACAGCATTGACTTTGATACCAGACTGTGAAGCTATGGCTTCAAGCACCTTGGGATTGATTTTTTCACTGGTAATGAGCGCTGGGGGCACAGGGATGTTCAGGTAGTGCTGCGCAATAAACGCTTCCAAAATTTTCACTTCCAAGGTGATGGCATCGGTGCTCACGTCATCTTCCAAGGCTTGGTTGAGCATGGCATGGCCGTCTTCCACATGCGAGGGGAAATAAGGTCGATCGCCCAAATGCCGGCCGCCTCGCACCATGGCCAAATTGACGCAAGCACGACCACCCTGAACCTTGACTGCCAAGATGTCCACATCGGTGTCCGTCACGGTATCGACCGATTGCTGATGCAGCACGCGCGACAAGGCCGTCATTTGATTGCGAACTTCCGCGGCCATTTCAAATTCAAGCCGATCGGCATGCGCCATCATGCGCGCCTCCATGGCCTTTAAAACGGCTTGGGTCTCACCACGCAAAAAAGCCTCTGCCTGCGCCACATCTTGCGCGTATTGCGCCACTGAAATCACCCCCACGCACGGCCCTGAACAGCGCTTGATTTGGTACAACAAGCAAGGTCGCGTTCGGTTTGAAAAAACCGTGTCCTCACAGGTGCGAAGCCTGAAAACTTTTTGCAGCAGCTGAATGGTTTCCTTCACCGCCCAAGCACTGGGGTATGGACCGAAGTAGCGATGCTTTTTTTCGACGCCACCCCGGTAGTAGGCAATCCTTGAATAGTCCTCCGCTTTGACACCCGCTTTAACTTCATTGTTGGAAGGTTCATCGCGAAGGTCTTGGCGCACAGTGCCCGTTCCAGACACCTTGAGGTAGGGGTAGCTTTTGTCGTCGCGAAACAAAATATTGAACTTGGGGCTCAATGATTTGATCAAATTGTTTTCCAGCAACAAAGCTTCCGCTTCAGACCGCACGACGGTTGTTTGCATGCGCCGGATCTTGCTCACCATGTGGCCAATTCGGGTGCCCCCATGGTCCTTTTGAAAATAACTGCTCACGCGTTTTTTCAAATTGCGGGCCTTGCCCACATACAAGACCTGGTCTTGTTCATCGAAATAGCGATAAACCCCCGGCAAACTCGGAAGTGCGGCCACCTCGGCCAACAAAGAATCTGGATGAACACTCGACATGGGCGCTATTGTGTCTCGAAGCGGGCGACAATATCGCGCATGCTATGGGACATTTTTTGCCGCGTCATCGACAACCACGGAGATTTGGGGGTCTGTTGGCGCCTGAGCGCCAACTTAGCCCAGCGCGGCCACCATGTTCGCCTGTGGGTAGACGATGCCACAGCACTGGCTTGGATGGCACCTGAAGCCAAACCTGACGCAGAAGGTTTTGCCCGGTTTTCCACCCCTTCTGGTCAAGTGACCGTCAGGCCTTGGTCTGCGCCTCTTCAGCCCAAGGATGTCGCTTCAGATGTTTGGATTGAAGCCTTTGGCTGCGAGTTGCCCGAGCATTTTTTGACCTGGGCCGAAATAGCCCAATCGACCCAAGCATCACAATCGGCTCAGACTAATGACCCAAACGCGTCCTACCCAGTCTGGTTGAACCTGGAATATCTGAGCGCAGAGTCTTACGTGGAGCGAAGCCACCGACTGCCCTCCCCCGTGATGAGCGGCCCCCTAAAAGGCCGCACCAAATGGTTTTTTTATCCTGGCTTCACTCACCAAACAGGGGGCTTGATCAGAGAGCCATGGATTGACGAAAACCTTCCGTCAAGGGAATCTATTGGCTCAGAACCCGCCCAGATAAAGCTATACCCGCAAACAAGCACGCTTTTTTGCTACGAACCAGAAGCTCTGGCAGAAGCCATGCAACTTGCTTCTTTGAACAAGCTTGGGCATCAATGGCAAGTGGCGCACGGACGCGGCGCGTTGGCTTTTGAGCAAGCCTTGCACCATTGGCCTGTGCATTTGGATCGGCCCCATTTTCATTTCATGCCGCCAGTGCCTCAAATTCAGTTCGACCAGGCTTTGGCGGCCAGCGATTTGAATTTTGTGCGAGGTGAAGACTCCTTGGTGAGAGCCCTTTGGGCAGGCAAAGCCTTTGTTTGGCAAATCTACCCTCAAGACGATGGTGCTCATGGCCCCAAATTGAATGCTTTTTTAGACTGGCTTGATGCGCCAGAAAGCCTTCGGCGCTTTCACCTGCGCTGGAACGGCCTCTCGCATGAGCCCTTGCCCCAAGTCGATTTACCTGCTTGGCATGCCTGCGCCGCAGCTGCCAGAGGGCGTTTGATGCAACAAATGGATTTGGTCAGCCAGCTGCTTCAATTCGTGGCAGAAAAGCGCTAAAATTGCGGGCTTTGGGCCAATTTGAGCTTTTGCCCATTCTTTAAATGATCCTGCACCGGATCAACCCCGAAGAATTCATTTCTTGGGACAACCATTGGACACATTATGAAAGTAGCACAAGAAATTCGCGTTGGTAACGTCATCATGCAAGGCAAAGACCCCATGATCGTTTTGCGCACGGAATACAGCCGCGGCGGCCGCGGTGCTGCCACTGTTCGCATGAAGCTCAAGGCTTTGCTGAGCAACATGGGCACTGAGTCTGTGTTCAAGGCCGACGACAAAATGGACCAAGTCATCTTGGACCAAAAAGAATGCACCTACTCTTACTTTGCCGACCCCATGTATGTGTTCATGGACAATGATTTCAACCAATACGAAGTTGAATCAGAAAATATGGGCGACGCCATGAATTACCTCGAAGACGGCATGGCCGTTGAAGTGGTGTTCTACGACGGCAAGGCTATCTCTGTTGAGTTGCCCACCAGCGTTGAACGCGAAATTACTTGGACTGAACCCGCCGTCAAAGGCGACACCTCTGGCAAGGTGCTCAAGCCTGCCAAGATTGCCACCGGCTTTGAAGTGCCAGTGCCCTTGTTTGTCAATCAAGGCGACAAGATTGAAATTGACACCCGCACCGGCGAATATCGCAAGCGTGTTTAAGACCTTGCAATACGTTCTTGGACATAGCCAATCAAGACCTCTTCGGAGGTCTTTTTTTTGCTTGAAAAAAGTTCATATTGCCTCACAATGAACCCATGCAATCCACTCAAAACCTTCACAACAGCGAAGACACTGCCGATGCATACCGCTTGGCATTCAAAGACCCAGAGTTTTTAATTCGCCCTGAAACTCGAGGTATTCGATTCCAGCTTGAGTTACTCAAGCCCGATTTGATTCAAACCGAACATGGCATTGTCAATACGGTGGTGGTGTTTGGCAGCGCGCGTTTCAAAAGCTTAGAGCAAGCGCAAATTCAACTTGCAAAGGTGCGGCTTGCGCATCCAGACTTGCCCCAAAGCGAGGCCATGCAACAGGCCCGACAAGACCTCCAAAATGCCAACTATTACGAAGCAGCCAGAGAATTGGCTTCATTGGTTTCTCATGGCTGCATGGCTTTAGCGCCATCCGAGCGCTTGACCATTTGCACAGGAGGTGGGCCCGGCATCATGGAAGCTGCCAACCGCGGCGCCTATGAAGCCGGTGCTGTTTCTGTGGCCTTGAACATCTCTTTGCCACACGAACAAGCACCCAACGCCTACATCACTCCAGCATTGAGCTTTCAGTTTCATTATTTCGCGCTCAGAAAAATGCACTTTGCAATGCGTGCAAAAATTCTGATCGCATTTCCTGGAGGCTTTGGCACCTTGGATGAATTGTTTGAAATATTGACCTTGGTGCAAACACGCAAAGTGCAAACCACACCCGTTCTGCTTTACGGCTCCGACTATTGGAAAAAACTCATCAACTTTGAATGGATGCTTGAATCGGGCACCATTTCCAAACAAGACCTCGAGTGCTTTAAGTTTGTTGATTCACCTGAAGCGGCATGGCAAGAAATCAAGAAACTTTTGCCTTGCTAGGTGTGCTCAGTTGCTTGGCCGTTAGGGCGCAAACGCCACGCTTGAGGGGCACCGCCAGCCACCGCCAAGCCCATCACCCAAAAAATCAATGAAACGCCTAGCACTGCGCCTGCAGCCCCAAACATCAGAGGCATCAAGACGCTTGAAGCGTTGATGGTCATGATTCGCAGGCCGAACGCCTCGCCCTGGCGGTGCTCGGGGGTAATTTGATGCAGGGTGCTCATCACCATTGGCTGTACCACCCCCAAAACCACGCCCAAACAAACGGAGCAAATACCCATGGCCAAAGCCGAATCAACCAAGGGGTAAATGGCAAAGATCAAGCCTGTTCCAATCATGGCGCCAGTGAGCAACCTATACTCTTGTAGGCGCTTTGCAATCCAGGGCAAAAACACCCGTGTCAGGGCCGAAGCCACAGCAAACGATCCCAGAATGGTGCCCACCACCGATGCACTTAGACCGCGTTCGTGTCCTAAAACGGGCACCACAAAAGTATGCACATCCCAACAAGAAGCCAGCAGCCAGTTGACCAACAGCAAGCGCCGCATCATGGGCTCATGCAACAAATCCCAGACACGCGAATTAGCATGTTCAGGGAGTTGCGGCGCAATCGGTTTCTCGCGAATGTTGCGAATCCAAAGCCATGCCAAAAGCGGAAACAGGGTCAGCATGACAAACGTCGCTCGAAACCCATCGGCATCGGCTGGCATGGCACCTGCATGGTCAATCATCAATCCTGAAAAAAATGGACCGATAAAATTAGAAAATGCAGGGCCAATGGCCAACCAACTGAATGTTTCTTTGAGTTGATTCGTATCTGCAGCCATTCGACCGACATGCCGTTGAAGCGCAATCACAGCTACGCCCGTAGCGCCACCTGTGGCGAGTGCTGCAACGCACAATACCGGGAACGTGGGCCAAACAGCGGCCAGTCCTGCACCAACACAAGCCTGGCGAGTTCACGATTCACGGGTTGTCGCTGTCAGTGGCATCCGCTTCGTTGGGCAACAATCCAGCGGCTTGTCCTTCTGGCAAAGCCTCTACTTGTCGCAAAGCGCGGTGCATCACATTGCTGCGAGTTTGGGCTTTGTCCAGTGTGTTCAAAACCGATTGCGTTTGCTCTTTCACTTTGGCCAACACATCCCCAAACTTGCCAAACTCTGTTTTGACGGCACCCAAAACTTGCCAAACTTCACTGGAGCGCTTTTCGAGTGCCAAGGTTCTGAAGCCCATTTGCAAAGAATTCAACATGGCCATGAGTGTGGTTGGGCCTGCCAGCGTTACACGGTAATCGCGCTGCAAAGACTCTATCAATCCGGGGCGGCGCAGCACCTCTGCATACAAGCCCTCCGTGGGCAAGAACATGATGGCAAAGTC
>JAJTGB010000161.1 GCA_021298995.1 Comamonadaceae bacterium
GATGACCACGCCCATTTGCGCTAAACGTTCTTGCACAGCTGGAATTTTTAAAGCCTTGGCCACTTCTGCATTCATGCGATTGACAATGTTAGGCGGAATACCTGCAGGGCCTAACAAGCCCCAATAGGCTTGGGCTTCAAATCCTTCAATACCCAGCTCTTGCAAGGTTGGAACGTCTGGCAGTTCTTGCATTCTTTTGGGGGAAGTGACAGCCAATGGTCGCAACCTGCCACTGGCAAAATGGGGTGCCCATAAAGCGTAGGTGGCCATGGTGACGGGCACGTGCCCGGCCACGCCATCTGCGGCCAAGGGGCCACCGCCTTTATAGGGAATGTGGGTCCAATCTACCTTGAGGGTGTTACCCAGATAGGCCATGGCCAAATGCGCCATGCTGCCAGAGCCAATCGTGCCATAGCCGATGGCGCCTGGTTTGCTTTTTGCAGCTTGCAGCAGATCATTGTAGGTTTTGTAGGGGGTGCTGGCGTGCGCTGTAATCACCATCGATCCCGTGCCAATTTGCATGACAGGCGTGAGGTCCTTCAAGGTGTCAAATGGCAGATTGGGGTAAAGACTAGGGTTGACGCCGTGCGTGTCAAATACCATGACCCAAGTGTAGCCATCGGCCGGTGATTTGGCCGCCATACCCGTTCCAATGGAGCCTGATGCCCCTGAGCGACTTTCAACAATGATGGGTTGCCCCAGCGCTTGCTGAAGGTGTGGTTGCAAAAGGCGTGAAATTTGATCAACCGTTCCCCCTGTTGGAAAGGGATTGATGATTTTGATGGGCTGAGTGGGCCAGTTGGTTTGAGCCATTACCCCGGGCGCAATGCCTAAGGTCAATGCAAGTGACAAGAACTTAACAAGGCGTTTGAAGGTCATGTGCTGCTTTCCAAATGTTAATGTTAAAGATCGTAGTGACTTAATGAAGTTGCAATACTAGGGTTTTCGATATTCAGCAGGGGTAGTTGTGACAGCAGATGGCTGATTGAGTTAAATTAACAGAGGCCAAAGGCGCGCAATTCATTGCTTGAATCACACAAGGAACAAATTTGAAAAATTCCAATCAATCCAAACCTACGCATTGGTCAGAACCTGTCCACAGTTTGTTGCGCGAGCACCAAATTAAACAAGTGGCCATGGTGCCGGATGCTGGGCATGCCAACTTGATTCGACTGTGTGAAGCAGACAAGAAGATGAAAGTGGTCAGACTGACCAGTGAAAAAGGTATTCTGTTGATGCAAAGCAGCGGTGTTGGCAATTGCATCAATATGCTGTCCCTGAGCACTTCGTGCCAAATGCCCTTGGTTATCTTAATCACCATGCGCGGAGACCATGGAGAATTCAATCCGTCGCAAGTTCCGATGGGCAATGCCACTGAAACGGTACTTTCTGCAATGGGGGTGCTGGTTCGGCGCGGTGATACCCACGAAGCTGTGGTGGAGGAGGTGGCGGGTGCGTTGCACATGGCTTTTAACACCAGTCGTCCCATTGCCGTTCTGATTGGACAAAAGGTCACAGGTGCCAAAGATTTTCGCAAACTCACCCATTAGGCCAAGCCATGAAAAAAATATTGCAACGTCGCGAAGTCGTTAACTTTTTATTGCACGAACGGGATGACCTATTGGTTGTGGCCGGCCTGGGCGCACCTGCATGGGACATCACTGCCGCAGGCGATCATCCACTCTCGTTTCCTTTATGGGGCGCAATGGGAGGTGCTGCCATGATTGGCCTTGGCCTGGCAATGGCTCAACCCAAGCGCAACGTGTTGGTGGTCACCGGTGATGGTGAAATGCTCATGGGCCTGGGTTCCTTAGCGGTCATTGGCGCACACAAGCCCGCCAATCTGTCCATTGTTGTTCTTGATAACGAACACTATGGCGAAACTGGCATGCAAAAGACAGTGACGGGGCTTGGAGTCGATTTGGTTGGCATGGCCAAATCGGCAGGGCTTGCACAGTCGATGTTGGTTGCAAACAAGTCTGATTTGGAAAACTTAAGGAATGAAATCTACAAAAAGGGCAAGGCCAGATCTGGCACTTTGTTTGGGCAAGTGAAGGTAGGCTCTGATAAATTACCCCTTGTGTTACCGCCAAGGGATGGAGTTTATTTAAAGAACCGATTCCGCATAGCACTGCTGGGTACTGAGAAAGCCCTGGCCTAAGCCAAACTTTACAAACCTGAAAGATCAAGATTGCCGTTTGTCTTTTAAAAAAGAGGTTGGATTGTTATGAGGCGCTCGATTAAAAACGAGCGAAAGTTTGGTCGCAAATGTGCGCCAAATCGAAGTCATTCATGCTCAAACCTTGCACATCGTGTGTGGTCCAAGTGATCGTTACTTTGTTGTAAACATTGCGCCATTCGGGATGGTGATTGTGACTTTCAGCTTCAATGGCAATCTGCTTCATAAATTCAAATGCGCGCAGAAAGTCGACCAGGACAAATTCTCTTGTGATTGAGCCCAGCTTGGCATCAAAGTGCCAATTCTGCAAAGTTGGCATTTGTTGAGCAATCTCTAACGCACTCATTTTTTGTAAAGCCACAGTTATTTCCTTAAGTGATTAGCCAGACCTTAACTTGATTTGAGTGCTAACTTAAGCTGTTCAATTCGGTCTTGCCCCCAAAACATTTGCTCGCCCACAAAGAAAGTAGGAGCACCAAAGACACCCCGCTCAACGGCCTGTGTTGTGACATCTTTGAGCTTGTCTTTTGTGGCTTGCTCGTTTGCCAATTGAAGTAGTTCAGCAGGATCAAAGTGCGCCTCCCGCAAAACTCGCTCTACCACTTCGGGGTCGTTCAGGTTCAGTGCATCCACCCAAATTGATTTGAATATAAGGTCCATGAATTCATGCATCCGAGCATCTGAGCGCATTTGCAATCCGGTTAGCATGCGCATGAGTGTGGTGGTGATGATGGGAAAGAAAGGATTGATTTCTAAAGGCACGCCGTAGCTGTCTGCAAACCGTTTGAAATCAACAAAAATGTACTTGCCTTTGGCGGGCACACTGACAGGTGACGAGTTTCCTGTAGCTTTGAACACTGCGCCCAAGAGCATGGGAAGGTAAATGGGATTGGCGCCAGTATCAGCTTTAATCTTGCCCATTTGAGTGTGCGCCAAATAGGTGGCCAAGCTGCCAAAGTCAAAATAATAATCAAATGTTTTTGCCATGATGTTTCTTTTAAAGGTGAATCAAAACTTTTCCATGTAAGGCCGCAAATCAAGTTCGTGAGTCCAGGCGTCTCTGGGTTGTTGGTGCAGCATCCAATAGGCGTCTGCAATGTGGTCCGGATTTAAGATGCCACCCTGATCTTTCAATGCGTAGCGTTCGGGGAAAAGTGTGCGAATGAATTCTGTGTCAATGGCACCGTCAATGATGGTGTGTGCCACATGAACTCCCATAGGCCCCAACTCGCGCGCCATGCTTTGGGCCAATCCACGCAAGGCCATTTTGCCGCCTGAAAACCCTGCAAAGTTTGCGCTACCTCTTAAGGAAGCCGTTGCGCCTGTAAAAATAATGGTCCCTTTGTGACCAACGCCATGAGCGTTTTGCTCGGCATTGGAGGCTCTTGAAACCATTCTTTTGGCAACTTCTCGTCCATTCAAAAAGCCGGCTAAACAAGCCATTTCCCACATCTTTGTGTAGCGCCTTGCCGTCTCGGTCAAGATGCTGTTGGGTGAGTTGGCGCCAATGTTGAAGACCAATACCTCAATCGGGCCGATATGGGTTTCAATGTGATCGATGAGGGCTATCACGTCATTTTCTTGACGGGCATCAGACGCAAAACCATGCGCTAAGCCACCAGATTGGTGAATGGTTTCAAGCAAGGGTTGCAGTTTCTCAAGTGTTCTGCGGGTTACGCAAACAACATATCCCTCGCGAGCAAATCGCTTGGCAACCGCGCCACCGGTGGCATCGCCGGCACCTATGACCAAGCACACTTTTGATTTTGTCATTTCGTATCTTTAAGGGCTGTTATAGGCGGCAAGTGCTGCCTCAACAGCAGTGTATTAGGATTTTGCGCAACGGAATCCAATATTGTGGTGGCCGGCTTTAGGATTCCGAGATAGATTTCTACCTCTTTGGGTTGTGGTTATTTCTTCTTCGCTTGAATCATGCCCGCCGCCTCGGGTGGAACGCACAGGACCCGTGTTTTGGCTTTCTCTGCCATCGTCAGATCGGTAGGGGTAGGGCAAGTAGATGCTAGACACCCATTCCCATTGATTGCCGGCCATGTCGAGAACGCCGTATGGACTTGCACCGTCTGGAAATGCATCAACAGGTGCTGATGCGTTGAAGGGGCCGCCATAGAAAGCCAGTTTGTGATTTGGTTTTGAATTTCCCCATGGGTATTTTCTGCCGTCTGTGCCGCGTGCTGCTTTTTCCCATTCAGCTTCGGTCGGCAATCGCTTTTTGAGCCAAGTGCAGTAATCGCGAGCGCCTACCCAACTGACTTCGTTGACAGGGTGCCTTGCATAGCCGTCATCA
>JAJTGB010000038.1 GCA_021298995.1 Comamonadaceae bacterium
CCTACCGCCAACTTGAATACAGGCAATGCCAGCATTGTCGTCAATGCGGGCAGCTATACCGATGCAGCAGGCAATGTAGGTGCGCAAGGCAATTCACCCAGCATCGCCATTGACACCTTAGGAATGAGCGTTTCCAGTGTCTCCTTCCAAAGCGACATGGCTGACCGCAACGCTGAAGGAACAAGAATTGGCGCATATGTCACCTTCCTTGAGGTGCCTGTGATCGTGACTACGGGTGGATTCCCCACCATTGATCTGTTGATCGGCAGCACCGTCGTCAAAGCAACCTACGATCCAACCTGGCAACAAAATAGCATGATGATGCTGTTCAGGTACACCATCTTGGCCGGTCAAACCGATACCAACGGCTACGGCATTGTGGCCAACACCTTGACCCTGAATGGTGGCACCATCAAAGATGCATCAGGCAACAATGCTTCACTTTCTCATTTAGAAAGGCTGACTGGCGGCAACATCGTCGACACCACAGCGCCCACACTGATCATTACCAGCAACAAGACCTCTCTCAAATCGGGTGAAACAGCGACGCATTTCGGGCGGTACGTTGAGCAATTGGTCAACGGTTTCAAGTCTATTGGTCAGAACGGCCACCTTCACGCCGACGGTCAACCAACAACAGGTCAATTCGTCTATTGTTTTGAATGCAGGCGCCATTCAGGACTATGCCTACAATGTCAGCTTGGTTGCCAGTTCAGCGCCTGCCATTCTCATTGACACGGTGGCGCCGTCTGTGGCCATTACGTCCAATGTATCTGCCGTCAAAGCGGGTGGCACTGCCAACATCACCTTCACCTTCAGTGAAGACCCCGGCAGCAGTTTTGCATGGAATGGCACAACGGGCGATGTGGCCGTGACAGGCGGCACACTGGGTGCCATCAGCGGCACAGGGCTCACGCGCACCGCGGTTTTTACACCCACTGCCAATTTGGCGAGTGGCAACGCCAGCATCACCGTCACTGCTCTCAGCTATCAAGATACAGCAGGCAATTTGGGCACAGCGGGTACCACGCCCAGCATTAGCTTTGACACCATTGCACCAACCGTTACAGGACGGGCCAATTCAAGCAACCTCATTGCCGGTCAAACCACACGGGTTTATTTCACTTTCAGTGAAGACCCAGGGACCAGCTTCACGTGGGATGGCAGCATTGGCGATTTGACTGTGACAGGCGCGGGCACCTTGGTGCCAGACACCGTACCGGGCCATCAAATTGGTGTCATGCGAGGCTTTGATTTCACACCACCTGCCAACGTCAATGCGGGTACAACCACCGTCTCCGTCAAGAACGTCAGCTATCAAGATGCGGTGGGCAATTTGGGTTCTGCCAGCGGAAATGTAACGATCAGGTACGACACCTTAGCGCCGACTGTGGTCATTACGTCCAACTTATCAACTGTGGGTATGGGCCAAACCGCCAACATCACCTTCACCTTCAGTGAAGACCCTGGCAGTACATTTGCTTGGGACGGCACCACCGGCGATGTGGTGGTCACACAAGGTACGCTCAGCGCCATTTCTGGTACAGGCCTCACGCGCACAGCGGTGTACACGCCCTTTGCAGACACAGCCTTGGTTGCGGCCAGCATCACCGTGACAGCCGGCAGCTACAGAGATACCGCTGGCAATGTCGGTCTTGCTGGGAACTCTCCCACCTCAAAAACGCCATTTACTTGGATGACATTGCCAACAACATTGGCGGCTATGCCATTGAAGCCCCCAACACGGGTGCCTACTTTGGCTTTGCGGTGAGTTTGGCTGGCGACGTCAATGGCGACGGCTATGGCGATGTGGTGATGGGTGCTCCACTGAGCAATTTCACAGAAAGTAATGGCACCGTGAGATCTCAAAGCGGCGCAGCCGTTGTTTACCAAGGCGGCCAAAACACCAGCAATGTCCCTACAGGGTACAGCGGCACGGGGCAAGTGAATGGTCAGTACATGTACTACAACGTCACCAAAGGTTGGCTGGGATTTTCTGTGGCGGGTGTGGGTGACATGAACAAAGATGGCTTTGCAGATGTGCTAATTGGCATGCCGCAAGATGCCGCCAGCTCAAACCCAGGTGGCGCATTTTTAGTCTATGGCAAAGCCAATAACACCACAGGCAGCTTGGCCGAATACCAAAAAGACATCGTCGCGCTTGGCGCCACACCAGCCGCCCTCAGCATTACCAGCACCTTTGACACGGCAGGATTTTCTGTCAGCAGTGCGGGCGATGTGAATGGTGATGGTTGGAGTGACATGATCATCAGTGCGCACTTTCAAGTGGTGTCGGGTTTGGCAGGTAACACTGGCAAAACTTATGTGGTTTACGGGAGTGCTGCTTTGTCAGCCCTTCAGAGCATTTCGCTTGGCAGTGTGGGCGGCAGTGTGCCGGGCTTTGTGATTTCGGGCTGGCAAGCCGGCGAAGAAAGTGGCACTTCCGTCAGCAGCGCTGGCGACTTTAACGGCGATGGCAAAGCCGACATGCTGGTCAGCGCTTATTTCAATGACACCGCCGGCACCAATGCTGGCATGACCTATGTGGTGTTGGGTAAAAATGGCAACGTCGCAGTTGACCTTGAGGATATCAAGAACAACATCGGTGGCTTTGCTATTCGCGGTGAAAATGCCTCTGACTTCAGCGGCGTTTCGGTTAGCAGTGGCGGTGACATCAATGGCGATGGCTTGGGCGACATCATCATTGGAGCCATCATCGGTGGTTCGGCCAATGCCAACCCCTACAGCGGCAAAACCTATGTTGTTTTTGGCAGAAGTACCGCCAATGCCACCATCGACTTAGGTCAAGTAGCCGCGGGTGTAGGCGGTTTTGCCATTGTGTCGAGTGCCGACGATGAACAAAGCGGCCACAGTGTGAGCAGCGCAGGTGACATCAATGGCGACGGCTTGGCCGACATTATTTTGGGCGCACCCTTTAAAGCGGAAGGTGGTGGCGCCAATACAGGCTACAGCTTTGTGGTGTATGGCAAGTCAAGCACCACGCAAGTGAATTTAACGGACATTGGCAACAACATTGGCGGCTTTGCCATCATCGGCCAAGGCGCACAAGATTTGAGCGGCTACTCAGTTGGCGCAGCAGGTGATCTGAACGGTGACGGCTTGGCCGATTTGATTGTGGGTTCACATGGGTATGACGCAGCTCACAGTGGTGTTCAAACAGGTCGGTCCTACATCATCTTCGGCAGCAAGAACGGTGCCTTTGCAGCTGGCTCTGCAGTTGACAATACAGGCACCAGCGCCAACGACACCCTTACCTCCACTGGCAGTCAAACATTGGCAGGTGGAAGTTTCTCTGCTGGCACTGGCAATGACACGTTTGTGGCCAGCGGCGCCGACGTTTTGTTAGGCGGCATGGGCAAGGACATTTTTACCGTCAACAGCAGCATGATCACCGCACTGCAAAACAACTATGGCGCTGGCGGCAACACCACGCAACTGGCCAAGATCGATGGCGGCGGCGGCATTGATACGCTGCGCATGGGCGGTACTGGCGGACTGGGTTTGGATTTCTCTCTGATCGGCAACGCTTCAGTTGGCAACATTGAAGGCGCCAGTCGGATCAACAGCATTGAACGCATTGATTTGCGAACGGATACGGCTGCCAACCAAATCACACTGCGAGTTGCAGATGTTTTGGACATGGCGGGTAGCAATTGGGCGAATTTGAGTACATTGAACACACTTGGCGCAGGTGGTTGGCAAAACGTCAGTACAGGTACATTGTTTAGCGCCTCTGGCGTGAATTACCATCAAGTGGCCATCGATGGCACCAGCAACGATCGCGTCAACACCAGTGGCTGGACTCTCCAGAGCGGTAAGGTGCGTGACGCCAATTCAATTGTCTACGACGTTTATTTGGCGACTTCCAATGCCCCAGCCATGATGTTGGTGCAAGAAAACATCGTGCGCTTCAGCGTTCCATGAAGACGCAGCCCACTACAGCGCTGCCTCTTCAAAGGACGCTAAATTGGCTTAAGGCGTTGCCCTTTGCATGGAAGCTTTCAAACTTGCATTCAAAGTGTCAAGCGAATCAGCATAATGCGCACGCGTGGTTTTGGACAAACCGGGTTTGGCATTGGCTTTTTCCAACACAGCAACCAACTGACGGGCATTTTCACGCATGATGCTGCGCGCATCTGCTGGCCATGAACCTGCGGGCTTCACCAGCACATCGGCCATGCGGCGCAATTGTTCACGTTGCAAACTGCGGCGCATGAGACTGGTCTCTTGACCTGCTTTGGCTTCAGCCCAAATAGCATCTTGAAGTGAGTCGTACACATCAGACAAACCCAAGCTTTCCTTGGGGTCGTTCACCTTCATGCCCACTTCGGCCAAGCGGTTGGCTACGGCTGGGGAGTAAACATGATCGAGAATGCCTTTTTGTACGCCAGCCACCAAACGCGCCACAGAAGTTTGCATGCTGCCATCGGCTTCTGTTCGCTCAAATCGATCGGTGGCCAAACGGGCAATGAATTCTGGTTTGAATTTGAAACTATCGGTTCCAAAGAAGTCTTTGGTAATAAGCGTCAATGCCTCTCTTTGCTGGGCAGCACTCACTGGCTCAAACACCGCTTTTTTGCTGCCTGCGCGTTCTCGGCGAATGTGCACACCACCAATGTATTTGGCAGCCAATGGCGCTACGCGGTTCAGTTGATTGAAGCCGCTTCGGAAACTCCGTGTGAGGCGTTCATAACTGTCACCCGTGGCCAAGTTCATGTTTTGCAAACGGTCCCACAACTCGCGCGAGAGTTTCATGCGCAACTTGTAATAAGCCAATGGGTCGGCACCTAAGTCAAAGCGGTTGACCAAGGGGTCGACACCACCCATGCTGCCATAGCCGGCATCTTCATCGGAGTCAAATTGCAATTCGGGTTGGCTGGCTTTGGACAAAATTTGCGCCAGTCCTTGCGCCTCTTGGCCAGGTGGAAATTGTTTGTAACCAAACTCAATGGCCCAGTAGTCGTAGGCGCCCAAAGTGGACATGACGTACTCGCCCTGCTTCTCACCTTTGGGTGAAATGTTGTAAGGGTTGTAGTCCATGACGGACGATGTCACGCCGTTGATCTTGGTGAAATTGGGATCTTGAATTTGTTTCAAGTCGTACACCGTGGAGGCGCGGAAATTGTGGCGCAGACCCAAGGTATGACCAACCTCGTGCATCATGACGTCTTTGACATAGGCTTGCGCCAAGGCGTCTGCTTGCGGACTGTCCAACTCCAAGCCACGAGCCTCTAGCAAATCAAGGGCGTAATTCAATTCTTGCGCAGAAGAATGTGCATGGTTGCACAATTCACCATCTGCGCCGTGAGCACCATGCACATGGCCCATGTCTTCAATGACCGCCCGACGTGCGCCTCGCGCAAAAACATCCGACATGCCAATGTCGGCATCTAAAATTTCGCCGGTTCGGGGGTCGGCTTGAGATGGGCCAATGGCAAAGCCCACATCAGCGCCCGTGAACCACCGCACAGATGCGTGCTTGGCATCCATGTTGTTAAAGTCGTCTGTGGCTTGTTGTTGCTTCACCACCAAGGCGTTTTTAAAGCCCGCTTTTTCAAATGCTTTGTTCCACTCCAAAACACCTTCCGAAACCGATTTACGGTATTTTTCTGGAATGTTTTTATCGAGCCAATAAACGATAGGCTCTTTAGGCTCAGACACAGCAGCAGCGGCATCTTTCTTTTCTAAGCGCCAGCGTTTGAGCAGATGCGTTTTAGGTTTGATGTTGAGGTCGGTGGTGTAGTCGGTGCGTGCCACTGTAAAGAAACCCACGCGCTCATCGGCAATGCGAGTTTGCATCGGCTCAGGCAGAGGCATGAAGCTGTAATAGAAAGACACAAAAAGACTGCGGGGGTCGGGCGTAGCGCGCGGTGGAGATGTCATGGGCGCAGGGCCTGGCATGATGGGCGGCGCTGAAATTCTGGGCACTGAAAAATGCACCTTGACTTCCAAGCCAGTGAGCTTGTCTGTGTTTTTGACAGCAGAGAAAGAAGTATTGCGCGTGTCAATGGCAAACGGCATTCTGAATGCTGCATCCAATCGAGTTTGATATCCCGGAATATCGGTGAACAGCAAACTGTTGGCTTCAATCAAAACCGATTTACTTTCGGGGTTGGGCTGCGTGAGCACAGCCGCACTGGCCAACAAACTGTCCGAAAAAGATTCAGAGACAAACTGCGCTTGGGGTGTGCCCTCTTGTGCAAAGAACTGCGTGTTCTTGGCAATCAATTGAATTTGATTGCCTATTTTCTTAAATTCAACCAGCCTGGAACTGCCCATCTGGCTGCCATACAGACCGCGCTCACCCACTGAATTGGGAATGTTGTATGAAAAGAAGAATGGCTTGTTGAGCTGACTGGGCAAAATTTCGAGCCAAATCTTGTCGTCTTTTTGGTGGAGCGTGAAATACCCAGGAATGGCTTTGGCATCCCTCAAAAAGTCTTTCATAGGCCGCAAAGCGCCTGGAGCCGCGGGCGGTGTTCCCGGTGAAGCAGGAGCGGTTGCAGGTGCGGTTGCAGGAGCAGGTTTGGATGGCGTTTGAGCGTGAGCAGCGTTCAAGGCCAAAAGGCTGATGCATGCGGCTGTCAGGGTGGTCAATTTGTAGGAGGGTGTTGTGGACCTGGACATGCGAATTCCCCAATAAAATCTAATTTAATAATGGCGCCCATTCTAAAGACCTGCGTATTCGGGTTATTACTAGGTTCAGCTTGAAGCAGGTTATTTGTCCTTGCATATTCCAAGAACAGGGTTTGCACGTCTCCCTCATAAGCCCACAAGCTTGGAAAATGCAGCTCATGACTGCACTCATTCTGATCAACCCTCATGCGGCTGGGGGACGGGCACGGCAACTTGTCAGCCCTGTTCAGTCATGGTGTCGCGAGCGGCTGGCTTATAAAGAACAGCCCCAAATTGCCGTCCCCGAAAGCATTGACAAAGCACTTGAGGTTCTTGCTCAGCTGCCACCTCAAACACGCGTAGTGATCGTAGGAGGCGACGGCACTTTGAACCAAATGCTGCCAGGCTTGATGCGAGGTGCACATTCGGTGGGCTTGGTGCCTTACGGCAGTGGTAACGATTGCGCCCGCGCATGGGGCTTGAATCGCATGTCATGGCAACAAGCTTTGGCCTATGCGCTTGAAGGCCATCTTAGCGCCATCGATATGGGTCGTGTTGTGCTGGACCAGAGTACAAGTTTTTATTTTCATTCAAGTTTGGCGGTTGGCTTTGATGCTTCGGTTGGCAACCGTGCGTTGGCAGGACCTAAATCCCTAAGAGGTCTACCCCGCTACTTGCTAGCCACTTTGCGTGAGTTGGTCCATTTGAATAACTGGTCCTTGAAAATTGAAATCAATGGTGAACCGGTCTTCGAGGGGCAAAGCTTGTTGGCGTCTTCTCTGAACACGTCTACTTATGGCGGCGGCATGCCTGCTGTGCCGCACGCCAAGATCGATGACGGCCAACTCAACTTGCTCATTGGCGGCACGTTCAACCGCTTGCAAACTCTGCTGATGCTGCCTCGCCTTTTGATTGGCAAACATCTGGGCCATCCGCGCATTCAGTGCCATGCCTTCTCAAATGCCACCCTCCACTGCGCCACGTTGGTACCCGTTGCAGCAGATGGCGAAACTCTGGGGTTTGCAAATCGCATCGATGTTGAGTGCATCCCTAAGTCACTTCAAGTTGTCAAGCGTTAATTGGGGTCAGATCAACATTAATTTGGTTGGTTTCTTGAAGGGGGAGCGTTGCAAAGCAAGTCTCTCAAACCAAAAAACTAATGCCCCCCCACCTTCACATTCCCAGTAAACAAATTAAACCCTGCCCCCAACACCACTCTCTCCAAAATATTCCGACTCGGTGTTGCCATGCCCCCGCACACCTTGGACACATAAGACGCATCAAAGTGATCAAGCGCATCCAAACCCATGTTCACACCCAACAAAGGCAACAAATACCCACCCCCGGTAAGCAATAACAAAGAAGGGGTTGCAATCGATCGAGCAAACTTAATCTCATCGTGCATCGGCGCTAAAGCAAAAGAACGCTGACAAGCCGGCTCATTGAATTGCGGCGTACTTGGATTGATGCTGTCGGCCATATTGCGAGTCTGACTGGCACACCCCGTCAGACCCAGCCACAAAAGAGCCCAAAATAAATATCGAAGCTTCACTTGCGCTCCGGTTGAAATCCTGACTCACCCATTTGCCAAAGCATGAAGGACTGAAACTCGGCTGTGCGTTGCATGGCTTGTTCAGCGCTAGATCCAGACCCATGACCGGCTTGATAATCTAGGCGCAGTAAAACAGGCTGCGCACCCTTCTGAGCACTTGACAATTGCGAAGCAAATTTCAAACTCTGCCAAACATCCACACGGGAATCGTTCACGCCGTGCATCAGCATGGTGGCGGGATATTTCACGCCCTCTTTGACCGCGTGGTATGAACTGTTGCGCAAAAGTGCATGAAACTCAGGCTCCACTTTCACGGTGCCATATTCAGGAATATTGGCCACGCCATTGGCACGCTGCTCAGACCGAACCATATCTAGCACGGGCACAGAAGGTACTGCCACAGCAAACAAATCGGGGCGTTCAGTGATGGCACGGCCCACAAAAATGCCACCCGCACTGCCCCCATAAATACCCAACTTCGCGGCACTGGTGTAGCCATTGGCAATCAGCCATTCGGCCGCAGCAATGCCATCCTTCCAAGTATTGAACTTGGTGGTTTTGTGGCCGGCTTCGTGCCACTGACTGCCCAAAGCGCCACCACCGCGCACGTGGGCATAAACATAGATACCGCCGCGCTCCACCCACGCCATCACACCATTGCTTCGAGCTGGCTCTTCAGTAGTCCCGTAAGCGCCATAGCCATACAAAATGGTGGGATTCTTGCCATTCAGAAGTGTATCCTTGCGCATGATGATGGAGACCGGCACCCTCACCCCATCGTGGCTGGGCACCATCACTTCACGAGCTACTATTTCGGCGCGTTGAATAGGTTCTACAGGCGGCGCCAAGTTCAGACGAACAATCTGACTGGTATTGGAAGTGCTAGAAGTAGTTGGCGCATAGACATAGCGACGCAAAGCTTGCGTCCAACTGCTTACAGCCACAATCAAATCAGGATGATCGACACTGCCTACCACAGTGACATTGCCCTCTATTGGCAATGACACTTTTTGGAGATCGAGTTTGCTTGAACCTGAACCCCCCAAGGCATTGATTGAAGCCGCAGGCAATCGCAACAAGGCCGTGTTCACACCTTCTCTTCGCGTGACATTCAGAGCGTCTTGACTGACCGTCATGGCACGCAGCACACCTTCTGACTCTGGCAACAAAGTTTCAGCCGATTTCAAATCAAGCTGCGTCAATTTGAGTTTCAAAATTTTGAAACGAGGCGCGTTGAGTGCGCTGCGCAAATAGACATTGCCATGCCCCATATCAACTTCGCGGATGTCGGCCGATTGATTGAAAACTTCGCGCCACTTGGCTTTGCCGTTCATCACGTCATCCATGTTGGCCACGTACATGGCTAAACGCCTGTCGACCCCAAAGTTCACCACCATGCCAGCCAATTCGGTGCCAGGCAACTCTTGCACATAGCCTGTCGCAAAGCTTGGCAACTTGAGTTCGGCATACATCGACGCATTGAAGATCAGCTTGTCTGGATTGGGCTGACTCAAATCCAAGTAATAACGCCCAGTGTCTGCAAATCGCTCTGTCGAGCGCATCGACTCAAAGCCTGGCCGCAAACGTGAAAAAAACAAACCCGATCCATTTTTACGCCAACTGGCTCCTGCAAATCGAACGCGATCGATCGGTGGCAAGAGCTGCTTGCCAGTGGCCACTTCAATCACATGCATGTGGCCAATTTCTGAACCTGATGCATGCATGCCGTAGGCCAGCAATTTGCCATCGGGGGAAGGATGGAAACTTTGAATGGCATGCGGTCTGCCTTTTTCTTTGGTCACGGCTTCTGGATCAATCAAAAGCCGCTCCTCACCTGCCACCCCATCGCGCCAAACCAGCTTGGCTTGAGATTGGCCCTGCTCGCGTTTCAAATAAAACCAGCGCCCCAATTCGGTTCTGGTGATGGCCGAAATCACAGTCCCGCCCACAGAATCTTTTTCCTTCAGAGACGCCATGATGGACGCTCTTCCGGGAATTTGCTTCAAAATGGATTCTGTTGCGTCAGCCTGCCCTTTCATCCACGTCATAACCACTGGGTCTTTGACTTGTTCTAAAAATCTGTAAGGATCATTGACGGTCACACCCCAATAAACGTCTTGCACATTTTGTGCCGCCAATGGCGGGGGAATATCAATGCCGGCAAAGTGAAAAGCCTTGCTTGGTTGGGCAAAGACAGAAAAAGACAAGCAAAAACCGACAAAACAAAAATTGAGCTTTATAAATTTCATTATTTAGTGATTAGATTTGCAATAATTTGCATAATACCTGTTCTGTCTATTTTCAAATCCCAAATACTGGCTTGTGAAGCCACGTTCATTTGCGAAAATAAGAACTATTTAAATACATTTTTAAAAGTCCCATTCCATGAAAAGCTTATCCATCCATGACGCTTGGCGCGACACTATTGGCATGAACCCGCGTCAGCCCGTCACGTGGATGGCGTTGGCTGCGCTGACCGCGCCAATCAGCGTTTGGGCCCAAGACAGCAGCGTTGGCGGCCAAACTGAAACCACCACTGCCCCACAAACCAGCGTCATCCAACGCGTTGAGATTGTGGGTCGTCAAGGATCTACCGAACTCAGACGTGCAGCCAGTGTGGCCAAACAGATCTATGGTCGCGAAGAACTCGATCGCTTTGGCGATACCAACGTGCTCGACGTGATGCGCCGGCTACCAGGGGTGAATGTCAGCTCGGGTGGCCCCCGCATGCGTGGCCTTGGTGCTGGCTACACTCAAATTCTCATCAATGGCGATCCCGCCCCTCAAGGCTTTAACCTAGACCAACTCAGCCCCTCCCAGATTGAGCGCATTGAAGTTCTGCGCGCCCCAACAGCAGATCAAAGTGCTCAAGCCGTGGCTGGCACGATCAATATCATTTTGAAAGAAGCCCCGCGCAGTTCACAAAAAAGCTTGCGCCTTGGTCTTAGCAACGGCCGCGACAGGCCCATGGCCAACATGAACTACTCGATCAGCGAATCGAAAGGTCCTTTCAACATGTCCCTGCCGGTATCCCTCTTTGAATGGGACCGCCAGGTTCGCACCACCGTAGACCGGCAAATGGAAGGCACTGATGGAAAGCCTGCCGTGTCTGAACAAATAGGCACTGGCACTTCATGGGGCTGGGGCTACAACATTGCTCCGCGCTTTAACTTCAAGTTCAGCGACGAGCAAACCCTCTCTATTGCCACATTTTTCCAAAAAGGCTATTGGAACTTCCGCACCGATTTTCTCAATCGGGCTATTTCTGGTAACCCCGTTTTTGACGACAATTCCATGCAAGATGGTTTTTGGGAAAATCGACGCGGCAATTTAACTTGGGTCAATCGCTTCAGCCCAGACCAACGCATTGAAATCAAAGCGGGCATTCAACAAGGACGGTCTGCTTTTGACTCTCGCAACCTGCGCTCAGGCGCCTTGCAGCTCAATACCGTGGGTAGCAATCAAGACAATGCCATCACGCAGTCTGGCAAGTACAGCCACCTGCTGGGCAGCTCGCACTCATTGACTGCAGGCTGGGATCTAGAAAACAGAGATCGTCTTGAACGCCGAACCACCACCGATGCGGCTGGCACTGCGTTGTTGCCAAGCTTTGAAGGTCAGCCCTTTGAAGCGCAAGTTCGCAGGCAAGCCTTTTACATTCAAGACGAGTGGGAAATCTCTCCTCAGTGGCAGCTCTATTTGGGTTTGCGCAATGAGCGCATTATTTCTGAAAGCGCCACCACAGCTTCACCAGTGCGCAATGAAAGCAGCGTGCTGTCGCCACTTGCCCATGTAACCTACAAGTTCAACCCCAAAAGTCGCGACATGATCCGTGCGAGCTTGACACGAAGCTACAAAGCGCCAGGCCTCAACACATTGCTGGCCAGACCCCAAATCAACGGGGCATTCATCAATACCAACCTCACCAACACACCGCTGGCTCCCGATCGCATGGGCAACCCTGCCCTCACACCAGAACTCGCAACGGGCCTTGACATTGCTTATGAAAATTATTTAACCAATGACGGCATCTTCAGCGTTGGTATCTTTCACCGCAACCTTACCAATGTGGTGAGGAATGTAACTGAGTTGCGCACGGTGAGCTGGGCCAATGCACCGCGTTGGGTTTCGCAGCCCCAGAACTTTTCAGACGCTGTCACCAGTGGGCTTGAATTTGAGTTGCGGGGCCGCGCTTCCGATTTGTTGCCATCTTTGCTGGGCACTGCCAAGGCTCTGAATATTCGAACTTCTCTGAGCATTTACAACTCAAGCATTGCTGCTCTGAATGGACCCAACAATCGCTTGGACGGCCAACAACCCTGGTCTGCCAACTTTGGTTTTGATCAACGGATTGCGGGTTTGCCCTTGAGCGTTGGCGGCAACTTCAGCTACACGCCAGGCTATGACACACGCCAGACTGAAGACCAACTTCTCAAACGCTCATCGGCTCGCAGCATCGACTTGTTTGCAATGATGTTCTTGAGTCCCACCATGTCGTTCAGAGCCGCTGCCAGCGCAGGCGTTCAACAATTTGGACCACCCAACGGGGTCAACTTCACCCAGTACGCCAACGGCGATTACTTGCGCTCCGACCGTTATGCCAAGCCTCAGCTAAACCTGTCCTTGGACATGCGCCTTTAAATAATTGGGGTCAGATCAACATTAATTTGGTCAATCAGTGAGGGCTGAAGGCAAGGGGGGCTTCCTCATATTGGAGTACCAGAAATCGTTCAGCCCCCCTTGCCTTCAGCCCTCACTGATTGGAAATTAATGTTGATCTGACCCCAATTATTCCTAGCGAACTCAGAACAATCAAAGCCCGCCCAAACTAACCCACAAAAACGTATTCTCCAATGCCACCAAATTGGCACGCTGCTCATTGTTGGCAGCGCCGCCATGCCCGCCCTCTATGTTCTCGAAATAAAGAACATCATGGCCCTGCTCCATCATCCGAGCTGCCATTTTGCGTGCATGCCCAGGATGAACACGATCGTCGCGTGTTGAGGTGGCAAACAGCACCTTGGGGTACTTCACGCCTTTTTTGACATTTTGATAAGGGCTGTAACGGCTGATGTAAGCCCACTCATCGGCTTTGTCGGGATTGCCATACTCCGCCATCCAACTGTTGCCAGCCAATAGCTTGTGATAGCGCTGCATATCCAGTAAGGGCACACTGCACACCACAGCACCAAAAAGCTCTGGCCGCTGCACCATGACTGCGCCCACCAACAAGCCCCCGTTGCTGCCGCCCATGATGCCTAAGTGTTGTGGCTTGGTGATGCCGGCTTTGATCAAATCCTCGGCCACCGCAGCAAAGTCGTCATAACTTTTTTGCTTGTTCTGCTTGACGGCGCTTTGATGCCAAGACGGACCAAACTCACCGCCACCGCGTATGTTGGCCACCACAAAAACACCGCCGCGCTGAAGCCAGGTGGTACCCCAACCACCGCTGTAAAAAGGTGTCATAGAAATTTGAAAACCGCCATAACCGTACAACACGGTTGGGTTGGTGCCATCGGTTTTTGCGCCTTTGGGATACACCACAAAGTAAGGCACTTTGGTGCCGTCTTTTGAAGTGGCAAAACGTTGCTCTGTGCGCATGCCAGTGTTGTCAAAAAAAGTTGGATTGCGCTTGAGCAACTCGCGCTCGTCGCTGCCAGCCTTGGCCAAGAACAAACTGGCCGGCGTTAAAAAGTCGAGGTACGACATGCTGTAGTGGTTGGCCAGCGGATCATTTTTAACAAAAGGATCGTGCATGCCCGCTGCACCCAATGCGCCTGGAAATGGCGCTTTCACTTCGCGGCGTTGCCATTTGCCACCAAGGTATTGCAGCTCTTCAATGCGGCTAGCAACGTTGTCCATGATGTTGAGCAGCACAAAATCGCGCGTCAATGTAGGACCACCGCGCGATAAGGAGCGTGTTGACGAGGGCTCAAACAGCACCTCAAAGTTGCGCTCACCTTTCATCAAAGCATCAAATTGGATGGCCAGCAAACTTCCTGATTTGAAAGTTTTGTTTGCAGCTTTTAAATCGCTCTTGAGCAACAAGAACGCCCACTCACGCCGCCAAGAAAGTGTTGCGTCGCTGGGCTTGTCAATCTTGACCAGTTTGCCATTGATCAGCAGATTGATCTCGTTGTTGTAAAAGTCTGTCGATCGACCAAAAGTGATTCGCTCAAATCCAGGCGTTTTGTCAACGGTGGCAAACGCAGACACATCACTTTCTTTGCCTTCGTAAATGATCTCAGCTTGGGCCAGCGGCGTACCGCGTGTCCATCGCTTGATGATTCTGGCGTAGCCGCTTTGTGTCATGCTGCCGGGGCCAAAATCGGTGCCCACGTACAAGGTATTGATGTCCACCCAATCGAGCTGCGACTTGGCCTCTGGCAAGTTAAAGCCATCTTTCACAAACTCTCGTTTGCCGATGTCAAACTCGCGCGATACTTTGGCGTCTGCACCGCCACGCGACAAGTAAATGAGACACCGGTTGTATTCAGGCGCTAGGCAGTCTGAGCCACCCCACACCCAGTTTTCTTTTTCAGCTTGCCCCAGTGCATCGAGGTCTAGGAGCACGTCCCATTTGGGCTCAGCTTTGCGGTATTCATCCAGCGTGGTGCGGCGCCAGAGTCCGCGGGGATTTTTGGCATCGCGCCAGTAGTTGTAAAAGTAATCGCCTCGACGTGTAATGCCTGGAATTTGATCTCGGTTGTTAAGCACACCCAGTACTTTGGCCTTGTTTTCTGCAAAAACCGGCGCTGCTTGCAGTTGCGCTGTCGACACCGAATTGCGCTCACGCACCCAAGCCAAGGCCTTGTCGCCCTGCACTTCTTCTAGCCATAAATGGGGATCGGTGAGCGCTGAATTCACGGGTTGAGCCTTTACAAAAAATGCACACACAAGAGCGCCCACACCAACAGCAGAACGCAAGCAAAAAATCAAAC
>JAJTGB010000039.1 GCA_021298995.1 Comamonadaceae bacterium
TAAATGTCAACTTGGATTGACGTAATTACTTAGTTACAGTTGTTTTAATACCTGACTTTTTTAGTGGGATAAAAATAAGCTTTGACCTAAATCAATACAGCGCGTAAAACGACTGAAAGACGAAATGAACACGCTGGTGAGCTTGGTTCTTTCACCAAGCAGGAGATAAGAATGGACAATTCAAATCAGAGCAAAGGGAAAAGGGCTGAAGACGCCAAATTCCCTGAGAACAGTGAGGCTGGGCATTGGCGCGGTTTCGGTGCGCCCGCCAACAGCCGGTTTGATGGCATGCCGGGTCTGTTACCCATTACGCCGGCATCCACCACGGCCACCGTGGCGGTTTTGGCGCGCACCATTCAAAACGAAATCATTCCACGCTTGATGATGGCGCATCGCACGCCCAGTGAATGTGCCATGCCCAATTTGGTCATCCCCTACACCATCAGCGGCTCGGATGTCACAAATTTTGTCAGTCTTTTGCTAGAAGGACGACAATCAGATGGCTTGGATTGGATTGATGAAGCCCGCGGCAAAGGCGTCAGTATCGAATCCATATTTTTAAACCTCTTGGCCCCTGCTGCTAGGCAGTTGGGCGAGCTTTGGGAAGATGACGAGCGCGACTTCACCGAGGTCACTCTGGGTTTGGCTCAGCTGCACAAAATTTTGCACCTCTTGCCCTCAATGAGTGAGCTGCACAAGCAATACGTTCCCAATGGCTTGACCATTTTGCTCATGCCATCGCCAGGCGACCAGCACACATTGGGCTTGGCCATGGTGGCAGAGTTTTTCCAACGTGAAGGCTGGGCGGTTGACGGAGGTACATTTGAAGCCTCCGACAATCCAGCGCTTTTGGTCAAAGCCAAGCGTTACGACGCCGTGGGATTTTCATTGGCCACAGGGCTTGGATTTACCCGCTTGCAAGATTGCATTTCAGCCATTCGAAAAACGGTCAGCCCCAGCAAATTGTGCATAATTGTGGGTGGTCCATTTTTCACTTCCAACCCAGAAAAAGTCAGCGAAGTGGGTGCCGACCTCTTTGTTCAAGAAGCCAACTTAGCGCCAGCTTTGGTCCAAAAGCACATTCAAGACAACGCCTAAGTCATTCCGCCGAATCTAATCAACTTAACCTTCAAAAGCACACTCTATGAACACCAGTTTTCAAACAGCATCGGAGCAGTCGCCCGGGCGATTTGGAAATGCTCAAAGTCTTTTGGGTCACTTGGATGCCAATGTCATCTCCAACTTGATCACGGCTACCGCCGACGTGGTGCTTGTGATGGACGAGAACGGTCTCATTGAAGACGCTGCATTTGCCAACGAAGAGTTGTTCAACATTGGTCGCGCGCATTGGATTGGCAAGCCTTGGAGCCAAACAGTTACCGAAGAAAGTCGGGTCAAAGTCAACGCCTTGCTTAAAGACATAGGCAGCAACAAGGGCACCAAGTGGCGGCATCTGAACCAATGGGCTGAAAACGGCACCGACCTGCCTGTGTCCTATTCAGTCATCTCTGTGCCTTCGGGCAAAACAGATGGCCGAGTTCGCGCATTGGCTTTTGGTCGCGATCTGCGTCCCCAAGCCGCACTTCAGCAAAAAGTCGTCAATGCCCAACGCGCCATGGAGCGCGACTACTGGCACCTCAAAAATGTTGAGACACGCTACCGTTTGTTGTTTCAGGTCTCCTCTGAAGCTTTGCTCATTCTCAATGCAGACACTGAAAAGTTAGAAGACAGCAACCCTGCTGCTTTTGAATTGCTCGGTGGCGATCTGCACAAGTCAAATTGGTCTATTGCTTCTGGCTTAAACAAAACCAGTTCTGTTGCTTTGGGCAAAGCCTTTGCCGAACTTCGGGCCAGCGGACAAACTGCACCCGTTGCTTTGATTTTGCCGCAAGGTGACATCAAGGTGCTGGCGCACATTTCACTTTTCAGACAAGAAAAGTCTGCTCACTTTCTCGTTCGACTGGTTCCCAACCAAACCCGACCCGCTGTGTCCGCCAACAACCAAACTCGTCAGTTGTTGTCAGAGGTCATGGAGAGCGCGCCCGATGCCTTGGTTGTCACCGACCTCAATGGCACCGTCCTTTCAGCCAATCGCTCCTTCTTGCAATTGGCCCAAGTTAGCAACGAAGCACTGGTTCAAGGTGAACCCCTTGACCGATGGCTTGGCCGGGCTGGCGTAGACATGAAGGTCTTGCTGTCCAATTTGAAGCAACGCGATGTGGTCAGGTTGTTTGCAACCCGCATGCGGGGTGACTTGGGCTCTGCCACTGAAGTTGAAATCTCTGCGGTGTCCGTTTCTGGGGGTGAGCAACCCTGCTTGGGCTTCACCATTCGGGACATCAGCTTGCGCTTGGGCGTAGAAGCCAAATCCAGCAACGATGTGTTCAGATCAAAGGGTCAAATGACCGAGTTGGTCGGCCGCGTACCGCTCAAAGACATTGTGAGCGAAACCACCGACCTGATTGAGCAAATGTGCATCGAAGCCGCCCTTGAACTCACTGGCGACAACCGTTCTTCAGCCGCAGAAATGCTCGGTCTTTCACGCCAAAGCTTGTATGTCAAGCTGCGCCGCTTTGGCATCAACGTCCCTGACAACGAGCCTGAGGCCTAAGCCCGTCCAGCACATTGAGGCGCTTTTCCCACAGCGCCGTCGGTGTAAACCATAGCAAGTGTAAATTTAGCTTGACACCTCAGTGTGTCAAAGTTAAAAACACTTTCTATGGCACTCCCTCAGCTTTCCGCAATCACTGAGCTATTCAAGCCGATCACTTGGTTTCCACCCATGTGGGCTTTTGCTTGTGGCATCGTGGCTTCAGGCGTGACCATGGATGGCAAATGGTTGCTGGCAATTGTTGGCATTGCCTTAGCCGGCCCTTTTGTGTGCGCCACCAGCCAAGCGGTGAACGATTGGTTTGACCGACATGTCGATGCCATCAATGAACCCCAACGCCCTATTCCCTCAGGCCGCATGCCAGGCCGCTGGGGGCTTTACATCGCCATTGTGTGGACCTTGGTTTCGTTGGCGGTGGCCAGCCTGTTGGGCCCTTGGGGCTTTGGCGCCGCAGTGGTGGGCTTGCTATTGGCTTGGGCTTACAGCGCACCGCCGTTTCGCTTGAAAGAAAACGGCTGGTGGGGCAACGCAGCTTGCGGCATCAGCTACGAAGGCATTGCCTGGGCCACTGGTGCCGCGGTCATGGCGGGCGGTCAAATGCCCGACAAACGCTCCCTGCTGCTGGCTCTTTTGTACAGCATTGGGACACACGGCATCATGACCTTGAATGACTTCAAAGCGGTTCAAGGCGATCGCGAAATGGGCGTGCGGTCACTTCCCGTGCAACTTGGCGTTCAATCGGCAGCCGGCGTGGCCTGTTGGTTCATGGCCTTGCCGCAAGTGATCGTGATCATTTTGCTGTTTGCATGGGGCTGCCCTGCGCAAGCCTTGGCCGTCACTGTGTTGCTGGGTGTGCAGCTTTTGATGATGGACTATTTTTTAACGCGCGTGATGCAACGCGCCCTCTGGTACAGCGGTTTTGGTGTGCCTTTCTTTGTTGCAGCGATGATGGTCAGCGCCTTCGCCCTGCGTGGTTTACTTTCATAAGGTGATGTCATGGACTCCATAGAAACATACGATGTGGTGGTAGTAGGTGGCGGCCCAGCAGGGGCAACCGCGGCACATACCTTAGCCAAGCGCGGGCATTCCGTCATGCTGCTCGACAGGGCGGGCCGCATCAAGCCTTGTGGTGGCGCCATTCCGCCGCGCCTCATCAAAGACTATGACATTCCCGATCATTTGCTGGTGGCCAAAGCGCAGTCTGCGCGCATGATTGCACCCAGCAACCACGGCGTTGACATCCCTATCGACAATGGTTTTGTGGGCATGGTAGACCGTGCAGAATTTGACGAATGGCTGCGTGTTCGCGCCGCCAGTGCCGGCGCGGTGAGGCGCATTGGCACCTTTGAAAAATTAACGCGCGACGCAGACGGCATAAGCGTCTTGCACTTTGAAGCCCGTGAGCACCAACAGCGTGGTGGTGGCAAACCAGCCATGGTGAAAGCCCGCACCATCATTGGTGCCGATGGCGCAAAGTCACAAGTGGCAAGGCATGCCGGCGTTACGGGCGCAGCCGAAACGCAATATGTGTTTGCGTACCATGAGATTGTGAAAGCCCCTGCCGTGAAGCCTGCTGGCTACGACGGCACTCGCTGCGATGTGTATTACCAAGGCAAGTTGTCACCCGACTTTTATGGCTGGGTGTTTCCGCATGGCGATACCTTGAGCATCGGCACTGGCAGTGCCGACAAAGGCTTTTCACTTCGCAATGCCGTTGGTGAATTGCGCAACGCATCGGGCCTGGGCGACAGCGAAGTGCTTAGGCGCGAAGGCGCACCTTTGCCCATGAAGCCTTTGAAAAAATGGGACAACGGCCGGGACGTGGTGTTGGCCGGCGATGCAGCGGGTGTGGTCGCTCCTGCATCGGGCGAAGGCATTTACTACGCCATGTACAGCGGTGAATTGGCAGCCTATGCCGTTGAAAAAGTATTGCACACAGGCGATGCTAAAAATTTGCAAATGGCGCGCAAACAATTCATGAAAGAGCACCGCACCGTGTTCACGGTGCTGGGCATCATGCAATGGTTTTGGTACAGCAGCGAGAAGCGACGCGAACGCTTTGTCAAAATGTGCGAAGACCGCGATGTACAGCAACTCACGTTTGAGTCTTACATGAATAAAAAATTGGTGCGCAAAAAACCCATGGCGCACGTGAAAATTTTCTTCAAAGACATGGCGCACTTGTTGGGCTTGGCGAAAGTGTGAACCTCGCCGATATTTATCAATCGCCCTTGGTGGTTGACATCGCCATCGGCTTTATCCTGATCGAAACTGCCGCCTTGTGGGCCTTCCACCAAATCACAGGGCGGGGTTTAGCGGTGGGTGATTGTTTACTCACCATCCTTTCGGGCTTGTCACTCATGCTGGCCCTGCGCTGCGCACTCACACCCGATATGTGGCCCGGTATGGCTTTGTTTTTAATCACTGCCGGTTTGGCTCATGGCGCAGATTTGCGCGCGCGTGCCAAACTCAAACAGCATGACAACTGACAGCCCTTCAAGCGCGCCGCCACGTCAACGTGTGTTGGTGCTCGGTGCAACCGGCACCATTGGACAGGCTGCGGTGAAATCTTTGTTGCGCCAAGGTCACGAAGTGGTGTGCTTCATTCGCGCCAAAGCAGGTGTCAACGGCAAACTCTCACGGCACGATTGGCAGGAACGCTTGCCAGGTGCTGTTTTTCGCACGGGTGATGTCACCGATTCAAAGTCTCTTTCCGAGGATGGCTTTGCAGGCGAACATTTTGATACGGTGTTGTCCTGTTTGGCATCTCGCACAGGCAACCCCAAGGATGCATGGGCCATTGACCATGCTGCCCACATGCTGGCTCTGAACATCGCGCAAAACTCTGGCGTGAAACACTTTGTGTTGCTGTCGGCCATTTGCGTGCAAAAACCTTTGCTTGCGTTTCAACACGCCAAATTGGCCTTTGAAGACGCCCTGATCTCATCGGGCATGAGCTATGCCATTGTGAGGCCCACCGCATTTTTCAAATCGCTTTGCGGCCAAATAGAGAGGGTCCGCAAGGGCAAGCCCTTCTTGGTGTTTGGCAATGGTCAACTCACAGCCTGCAAACCCATCAGCGACCAAGACCTGGGCAACTATTTGGCGCAGTGTGTGAGTGACCCTGCTTTGCACAATCGAATTTTGCCCATTGGAGGCCCCGGCCCTGCCATCACACCTTTGCAACAAGGCGAATACTTGTTTTCATTGCTGGGCCAAACACCCAAGTACAGCCATGTGCCGGTCAAGATGATGGACGTCATTATTGGCGTCCTCTCGACGTTGGGCTACCTCATTCCAGCTTTGGCCCAGAAAGCCGAATTGGCTCGCATAGGCCGCTACTACGCCACCGAATCGATGTTGGTCTGGGATGCAGCCCTGGGCCGCTACGATGCCAATGCCACCCCTTCCACCGGACAAGAAACGCTTTGGGACTGCTACCAATCCTTGGTGAATGGCCAAACTTCTTTAGAGCGTGGCGATCACGCGGTGTTTTGAGCACCCCCCTTCCACCATTCAAGGCTTGATTGCTGCCCGATGCGTCTCCAGAAATTGCTTCAGCGCGGCCAGGCCTGTGTCTGGCTGCTCTTCCTGCAACAGGTGCCCTAGTTTGGGCACGACAATGGTGCTTGAATTGAGCAACACAGCTGCATAACTTTGCGCATTGCTGCTTGGAATCATCTGGTCTTGCTCGCCCCACAAGAGCAGCGTGGGAGCCTTGATTTTCTTGAGTCGGGGGACTGGATCTGTGTAGATGGTCTGATTCGATCTGTCCAAAATTGCGCCCCGCACGCCGGGAGCTCTGAGCATGTCGTGGTACCGATTGACCAAGGCCTCATTCAACATGTGAGGGTCTGCAAAAGCCGGCTCAATTGATTTCTGAACCAAGTACTTGGGTAAAAAGTATTGAATCAGGCCCATGATGGCAGGAACTTCATAGGGCTTGCTGCCAATGTCTTTGACTTCCGGAAAACCATCTGGGGCCATCAGTACCAAAGCTTGCACGCGGTCGGGCTCTGAGGCGGCCAAAGACCATGCCATTTTCCCGCCCATGGAATGGCCAATGACAGAGAACTGATTCAAACCGAGCTTGTCGACAAAGTGAGTGAGGATGGCAACATCGGTGGCTTCTGAATAATCCTGCGCAGGATGGGCACCGGTCAAGCCAAAGCCCGGCAGATCGAGCCGGATGACACGGTATTGGGGGTCTAACTTGGCCGACCAGTCGTCCCACGTTTGCAAGCTTGACCCAAAGCCGTGCAAAAACAACAAAGCGGGGGCGTTTTTGGGTCCAGAGTCTTTGTAATAGACGGTCAAACCGTCCACCACCACGCTTTGGGCTGATGGTGCACCATAACGCCCTGCCAATTCGGCGCGTTCAAGGTCGGGCGTCCAAAGGCCAAGCAATGCCAAAGCCAGGATGCCGGCACCAAGGCCTAGTGTGATCAACTTTTGAAGGTGTGTCATCGTCAAAGGCAGGGTTTAAATGAATGGCATTTGACAAATCGTCAAGTTAAATTGACACTTTACGGGATTTAAAAAAAATACATCTGTTTGTATGGCAACTTTTTTACAAAATGACAGTTTTTTGAGGGCTTGTCTCAGGCAAGCAACTGATCACACCCCAGTTTGGCTCATGCGGCAAGCCGGCCGTTATTTGCCAGAGTACCGAGCCACTCGTGAAAAAGCCGGCAGCTTCATGGGCTTGGCAACAGACAAAAATTTCGCCACCGAAGTCACGCTGCAGCCCTTGGACCGGTATGCACTTGATGCTGCCATTTTGTTTTCTGACATTCTCACCGTGCCGGATGCCATGGGCTTGGGCCTGAGTTTTGCCCAAGGTGAAGGGCCGCGCTTTGAAAAAGTCGTGCGCGATGAAGCTTCCGTGGCAGCCCTTCATGTGCCCGACATGAACAAATTGAAGTATGTGTTTGATGCGGTCACCTCCATTCGCAAGGCCTTGAATGGCCGCGTGCCTCTCATCGGATTTTCGGGCAGCCCATGGACCCTGGCCTGTTACATGGTGGAAGGCGCAGGCTCGGACGACTACCGCCATGTCAAAAGCTTGATGTACAGCCGCCCTGACTTGATGCACCAAATTTTGAAAATCAATGCCCTGGCTGTCGCCGATTACTTGAACGCACAAATCGACGCTGGTGCACAAGCTGTCATGATCTTTGACAGTTGGGGCGGTGTTTTGGCCGATGGTGCCTTCCAGCCCTTCAGCCTAGATTACACGGCCATGGTTTTGTCGCGGCTCAAAACTCATGCTGAAGGTCGACAAATTCCCAGAATCGTTTTCACCAAAGGGGGTGGACTTTGGCTGGATGAAATGAAGCACCTAGATTGCGAGGCCCTGGGTCTCGACTGGACCATGAATTTAGGCAAAGCGCGCGCCCTGGTGGGCGGTCAAGTGGGGGGGCCTGGCAAGGCACTTCAAGGCAACATTGATCCCAATGTGTTGTTTGCACCTCCAAGCAGCATCGAAAAAGAAGTCAAGCGCGTTTTAGACAGCTTTGGCCCGCCTCACACCGACATGCATCAAACCGGGCCCACTCACATTTTCAATCTAGGTCACGGCATTCACCAAAACACCCCTCCCGAGCATGTGACAGCGCTCATTGAGGCCGTCCACAAACACTCTTCCAGGTCCATGATCTGATCTTTGTGAGAGCCTTATGTCCGACAAATCACTGCCTTACTTGCCTGCTGATGACTCCCAGAGAATGGCTCTCCACAATGAGATTCACACTCGCCCTTCTGCCACTTTCAAACTGCCAAGCCTGATTGTTTATGTGGCCGTATTGAATGCGGGCTTGAGCATGTCTGATGAATGCAAACATCTTCAGCTGTTGCCGGGTCATCAAGAGCTGGACATTGAAAAGATGAAGGGCAACTTTTTACAGCTTCAATGCCAAGGCTACAAGGTCATTTGGGAACGACACACCGAATTTACGCGCTACACCATCGTGCAAGCGCTACCCAGTCATGCCGGATGGGGCAGCCAACTGCCAGAACTTAGCAGCCATGTTGCCACGGGCAATGATTGGCTGAGCCGTATTCCTGGCAAAACCATCACCGCCATTCACTTGGCCATGTTGAATGAAGGCATGGACGACGACGATGCATTCTTCAAGGCCAAGCAATGGCTTGGCGAAGGCACCGTGATTGGCTCCAAAATGGGCAGAACTGCAGACAACCATTCTCACTCCCATCTCATGACCAACCTCAGAATTGGCTCCGATGGTTTTGAGCGCATGTTGGTCTTGGCCTCCCCCCAAACCTCCGAAAACAGATCGGGGCGAATTGCCCAAAGGCTGTTGGAGCTGGAAACCTACCGAATCATGTCATTGCTGAGTTTGCCCGTTGCCAAACAATTGGGCGCCAAACTGGCACAGACAGAAGTTCAGCTGGTGGAAATTACCAAACGCCTCGAGAAAAAAATTGATTCAGATGAAGTTTTGCTGAATGATTTGGCAGGCTTGGCAGCAGAGGTCGAAAGTATCACGGCAGAAAACAGTTACAGGTTCTCAGCAGCGCGTGCCTACGATGGCATTGTGCGCGAGCGTATTTCTGAAATGCGAGAGCAACCCTTGTCTGGCATTCAAACTGTGGGTGAGTTCATGCAGCGCCGACTTGCCCCCGCCATGGCCACCGTCAACGCCACATCTGAAAGGCTGGCGGCTTTGGCTCAGCGTTTGTCCAGAGCCAGCGCCCTCTTGCGAACTCGCGTTGACATTGCCACCGAGGCGCACAACCAAGAGCTGCTTGAAAAACTGACCAAAGGTCAGGCCTTGCAATTGAGACTTCAATCTACCGTTGAAGGCTTGTCCATTGCCGCCATCAGCTACTACGTGGTCAGTCTGATCTTGTACCTTGGCAAAGCCATGGAAGGTGCCGGGGTTAACATCAACCCTGAAATGTTGGCCGGTTTCAGTACACCGGTGGTTTTGTTTGTCTCGTGGAAATTGATTCAGCGCATTCACCGCAAATTGAAAGATCTCTGAAGCTTTTATTTTTTGGAAATTTTTATGACAACACCGTTTCCTCTCAGCCGCCCTCGTCGCTTGCGCCGCGATGACTTCAGTCGCCGCTTGGTTCGCGAACACGCATTGAGCGTGAACGATTTGATTTATCCTGTTTTTGTTTTAGAGGGCGAGAACAGGCGCGAGCCAGTAGCTTCCATGCCCGGCGTTGAACGCATGAGCCTCGATCTCTTGTTGAATGTGGCACAAGAGTGCGTCAAGTTGGGCATTCCTGTGATGGCACTTTTCCCTGTGATCAGCAGCCACTTGAAAACGCCCGATGGCAAAGAGGCAACCAACCCAAAGGGGCTCATTCCCCACGTGGTGGCCACACTCAAAAAGAATTTCCCTTCTCTGGGCATCATGACCGACATTGCGCTTGACCCCTACACAAGCCACGGCCAAGATGGTCTGCTCGATGAATCTGGCTATATCTTGAACGACATCACCGTCGAGGTTTTGAAACAACAGGCACTCACTCACGCAGCAGCTGGCGTTGATATCGTGGCGCCCAGCGACATGATGGATGGCCGCATTGGTGCCATTCGCCAAGCACTGGAAGATCAGGGTCACATTCACACCCGCATCATGGCTTACAGCGCCAAATACGCCAGTGCCTTTTATGGGCCGTTTCGCGATGCGGTGGGCTCTGCTGCCAATCTTGGTAAGAGTGACAAAAAAACCTACCAAATGGACCCGGGCAATTCAGATGAAGCACTTCGCGAAGTGGCCATGGACATTGCAGAAGGCGCCGACATGGTCATGGTGAAGCCCGGCATGCCGTACTTGGACATTGTGCGCCGCGTGAAAGACGAATTCAAAGTGCCCACCTTTGCTTACCAAGTATCAGGTGAATATGCCATGCTGAAAGCGGCGGCCCAAAACGGTTGGCTTGATCACGATGCCGTCATGATGGAAAGCTTGCTGGCCTTCAAACGCGCGGGTGCCGATGGCATCCTCACGTACTTCGCCATTGATGCTGCCAAAAAAATCACAGCGCACTCTTAATTTTTGATCTTCTATGACCTCCAAAATCATCATTGCAACCCGTGAGAGTCGGTTGGCATTGTGGCAAGCCAACCATGTCAAGCAGCTGCTTGAAACTCAAGGGCATGAAGTCTCCCTTTTGGGCATGACCACCATGGGAGATCAAATTTTGGATCAGCCCTTGAGCAAGGTGGGCGGCAAAGGCTTGTTCATCAAAGAGCTAGAGGTGGCATTGGTAGAAGGCAAGGCGCACATTGCGGTTCATTCTTTGAAGGATGTGCCCATGGATTTGCCAGAGGGGTTTGAGCTGGCATGTATTCTTGAGCGAGAAGATCCCCGAGATGCTTGGGTCTCGCCACATTTTGAAAGTCTAGAAAGTTTGCCCCCCGGCTCTGTTGTGGGCACCTCCAGTTTGCGCCGCACGGTGTTGCTTCAAGCGCTGCGCCCCGACCTGCAAATTGCGGCACTGCGCGGCAACTTAGACACCCGCCTGAAAAAACTCGATGAAGGCCAATATGCCGGCATCGTGCTGGCCACAGCTGGCCTCAAACGACTGGGCTTGAACGATCGAATTCGGCAATCATTTTCTTTAGACGCCATGATTCCAGCCGCAGGGCAAGGTGCCATTGGCATTGAGATTTGCGCCAATCGACCTGAGCTTGCAAACATCTTGTCCAAACTCAACGACCTGTCTACAGCCGTTCGCGTCTACGCAGAAAGAGGCGTTAGCCGAACCATGGGGGGCAGCTGCTCCATGCCCTTGGCAGCGCACGCCACACTTACGAACAACACGCTGTCGATCCATGCAGCTTGGGGCGACCCACTCCAGCCAAAGGCTGCCCTGATTCATGCCAAAGATCAATGCACCGTGAATCTCCATTCAAGCGATGTACTCGCGCAGGCCAGTCAGCTGGGTGTGATGGTGGCCAACAAACTGATTGATCAAGGGGCGATAAAAGCGGTACAGTTGTGAAATTCATTCTGGGAATTTCATGAATCAGCCTACTGCTAGCCAAGCCCTTGACAACCCGGTCACACGGGATGCCATGGCCAGTTTTTCCAAAGCCACCGACCCTCGCTTGGCCGAGGTCATGGGCTTGTTGGTCAAGCACTTGCACGCCTTTGTCGACGAATCCAAATTAAGCAAAGCCGAATGGCTAAAAGGCTTAGAGATTCTCACTGCTGCCGCGCAAATTACCGATCACGAGCGCAATGAATTTAGCTTGTTCTCCGACATCATGGGCATCTCCTCCATGGTCGATGTGGTGTCGCAACCGCCTGGTGGCACACCCAGCAGTGTGTTGGGCCCCTTTCACAACCACGACTCCCTCATCAAGCCCAATGGCTCCGACCTCACCGATGGGCAGCCGGGTGAACGCGTTTGGTTGCATGGCCGTGTTTTGGATGTCCATCACAATCCCATCCCCCATGCGCAAATCGATTTTTGGCAAAACGCAGACAATGGCTTGTACCCCGCTCAAGACTCTGCGCAAGATCCCCAAAATTTGCGCTGCAAAATTCAGTGCGATGCGCAAGGCGGCTTCGAGTTACTGACCATCCGCCCTCACCCTTATACGGTGCCCACTGACGGACCCGTTGGCGCGCTACTGGCGGCAAGCAATAGAAACATTTGGCGACCTGCCCATTTCCACATCATTGTGAGTGCGCCGGGCTATGTGGGTTTGGTGACCGAGCTCTTCCCCTCGGGTTCAGCCTACATCGACAACGACACCGTGTTTGGGGTTAGACCCGGCTTGATTGTGGACGTCAAAGATTGCCACAATGAAGATGTTGCCAAGCAATTTGGTTTAACGCTGCCATTCAAAGAAGTTGCGTTTGATTTTTCGTTGGTCCAACAATCGTCCACCACCTAAAGTGGTTTGAAATTTAAGGAGACACATCCATGGTTCACTCTTTCAAAGTACTTCTGGGTCTGGCGCTGATGGGCGGCATGCACCTGTCAAGTTGGGCTCAAGCGGAGTGGCCCAAAGCCAAGCCCGTGACGCTCTTGGTGGCCTTTGCACCTGGCGCCTCATCAGACATTGTGGCGCGGTCTTTGACGCAAAAACTCAATGAACTCACGGGTGGCAATTTTGTGGTGGAGAACAGAGGGGGTGCTGGCGGCAACATTGCAAGTGCTCAAGTGAAAAGAGCAGCTCCCGATGGCTACACCATCTTGGTTCACAGCGTGGCCTTTGCTGTCAATCCCTCACTCTATGCCGATGCGGGCTACGACGCTCTGAAAGACTTTGTGCCTGTGGCACTGGGTCCCAAAACGCCCAACATCTTCACGGTCAATCCCAGCGTAGCTGCCAAAACTCTGCCTGAGCTGGTAGAGGCTGCCAAGAAATCGCCCTTCAGTTATGCATCGTCTGGCATTGGAACCACCACCCACCTGTCGATGGAGCGCCTGAAAATGGCAGCCAAAGTTGATATTGTGCATGTGCCCTATCAGCCCGCTGCAGCCGTCAATGCGGTGGTGGCAGGTCATACCCAAATTGCATCCACGTCCATGCCGCCTGCGGTGCCCATGATCAAATCGGGCAAGCTCAAAGCCATTGCAGTGACCAGTGCCACGCGCTCACCCTTGTTGCCCGATGTGCCGTCCATCACTGAATTTGGCTACAAAGAATTTGACGACTACACCTGGTTTGGATTTTTTGCGCCAGCAGGCACACCCAATGACGTGGTGGTCAAACTCAATGCAGCCCTCAACCGCGCCATGGCCTCGGCCGAAGTGGTTGAACGTTTTGCACAATTGGGCATGGCCAGTGCGCCCAACAACAC
>JAJTGB010000162.1 GCA_021298995.1 Comamonadaceae bacterium
CGTCAACCTGCAGTTCGCCAAAGGCGAAAAAGTGGTCATTTGCGGCCCCTCGGGTTCGGGTAAATCCACCCTCATTCGCTGCATCAATGCCCTAGAGGAATACCAAGAAGGTACCCTCACGGTAGATGGCACCCTTTTAGGCGATGACCTGAAGGGCATTGACAAGGTGCGCCGCGAAGTGGGCATGGTGTTCCAGCAGTTCAACCTGTTTCCGCACCTGACGGTGATGGAAAACCTCATCTTGTCACCCACCTGGGTGGCCAAGATGCCGCGCAAGGAAGCCATCGACAAAGCCATGGTGCAACTCGAGCGCGTGCAAATTGCCGAGCATGCCAACAAATACCCTCTGCAGTTGTCTGGCGGTCAGCAGCAGCGCGTGGCCATTGCCCGTGCGCTGTGCCTCACACCCAAGATCATGCTGTTCGATGAGCCCACGTCGGCCCTCGATCCCGAGATGATCAAGGAAGTGCTAGACGTCATGATTGAACTGACAAGCCAAGGTATGACCATGTTGTGCGTGACACACGAGATGGGCTTTGCCAAGGCGGTGGCCGACCGTGTGATTTTCATGGACCAAGGCCAGGTGGTTGAGCAGGCACCGCCCCAGCAATTCTTTGACGCGCCACAAACCGACAGGGCGCAGGACTTTTTGTCAAAGATCTTGGGGCATTGAAAACCGTTTAGCCAAACAATGTTTAGCTAAAAACGCCGCCATAGGTTTTGCGCAAGTCACCCTTTTGAACCTTGCCGGTGCCACCCACTGGCAAGGATTCTAGAAAGATCACATCGTCGGGCACCCACCACTTGGCCACGCGGCCTTCGAGGAAAGACAAGATCTCTTCTTTCTCAACGGCCTGCCCAGGCTTGCGCACCACAAACATCAAAGGCCGCTCATCCCACTTGGGGTGCTTCACACCAATGACGGCCGCCATGGCCACAGCAGGGTGCGCAATGGCGGCATTTTCCAAATCAATGGAGCTGATCCATTCACCGCCGGTTTTGATCACGTCTTTGGTGCGATCGCGAATTTGCATCACGCCTTGTGCATCGATGGTGGCTATATCGCCTGTGGGAAACCAGCCGTCCACCAAAGGAGATTTTTCGCCTTTGTAGTAGCCCGAAATAATCCACTGACCGCGCACCATGAGTTCGCCTTGCGAGGTGCCATCGCGAGGCAAGGTGTTGCCCTCTTCGTCTACCACTTTGATGTCTGTACCAAACACAGAGCGGCCTTGTTTGCCAACCAATGCATGGCGGTCGGCCGCAGGCATGGCGCGTTGTTCTGGGGTCATGCTGCTCATGGTGGCCACCGCAGTGGTTTCGGTCATGCCCCAACCATGGCGCACTTCCACACCGTAGTCGTCACTGAATTTGGCTATCAAGGCAGTCGGCATGGCCGAGCCGCCCACGGCAGTGCGCTTCATGCTGCTGAAACGCAATTTGTTTTGTTCAAGGTGCTGAATGAGGGCCATCCAAATGGTGGGCACCCCAGCACTGATGGTCACTTTTTCGGCCTCAATGAGTTCGTACAAACTGGCGCCATCCAGCTTGGGGCCAGGCAAAACCAACTTGGCACCCGCAATGGGCGCTGCATAAGGAATGCACCACGCGTTGATGTGGAACATGGGCACCACAGGCAGAATGGCTTCTTCGGGCGACAAATTCAGAATGCTGGGCAAGCAACCCGACAGTGCGTTGATCACGATGGCGCGGTGCGAGTACATAGCGCCTTTGGGATTGCCTGTGGTGCCTGATGTGTAGCAAATGGCGGCAGCCGATCGCTCGTCAAAATCGGGCCACTCAAACACATCGCTAGCGGGTGCAATGAGCTCGTCATAGCACAGCACATTGGCCACGCCTTCAATGTCGGGCATGTGGGCACGCTCAGTGAGGCACACCCAAGCGCGCACTTTGGGGCAATGCGCCGCAATACCTTTAATAAGAGGTGCAAAGGTAATGTCAAACAACACCACTTCATCTTCGGCATGGTTAATGATGTAAATGAGTTGTTGGGGGTGCAGGCGCGGGTTGCATGTGTGCATCACCATGCCACTGCCAGACACCGCGTAATAAGCTTCCAAGTGACGGTGGTTGTTCCAAGCAATTGAGCCCACCACGCTGCCTTCTTTGAGATTCAAGCCCTTGAGCGCGTTGGCCAGCTTGCGTGACCGCTGTGCGCACTCGGCATAGGTGTAGCGAAACAAGGGGCCATGCGTTTCGCGAGAAACCACTTCTTGCCCGCCAAATTGATTGGCTGCGTGCGCCAAGATGCCAGACAAAAGCAAGGGGCGGTCCATCATGAGGCCGGGTTTGAGCATGGGAGTCTCCGAATTGAGTGAATTCGAAGATCATAGTCACATCAGCTAGCGTTTCTCTCGGGATTGACCCGTAAAGGGCGCTTGGTAAAGCCAAACAGGGCGATTGGGACTGGCATCTGTCACGGCTGTAGGCCTGAGCTCTGCGGCCTCAAACTCCAAACTGACCAGCCAAGCACCCGGCTTCATTTCTGCTTTGGCTTTCTCAACTGCGCGCGGCATGGTTTCGGGCCGTTGAAACAAATACACCATGTCGTAGGCGCCCCAATGATCATCCCAAATATCGCCGCACCGCACCTCGGCCCACGGACATCTGAACTTGGCCACCCAGCTTAAGGGGCGGCTAAATTCAATGCCAATCCACTGCGCATTGACATAAGCCAAGCGCAAGGCCTTGAGCCCATCGCCTGCCCCGCAGCCTGCGTCCAATATTTTGGCTTGCGCTGGCAAGACGGCCCAGCGCGGCACTTGGCGCAAAGCATTCAAGGGGGTTGGAAACACCGGGGCATCGCGCCAGGCGTGCATGGGGTAGATCCAAATGATCAAGATCAGGGGCAACAACCAAACCCACGCAGGCACACTGGCCATGCCCGTGAGCCAAAAAGAAACCGGAAAGCCCATGGCCAAAGCCGCGGTTCTGGCTTGGGAAAAACCTTTTTTCCAAGCAACAGCAGCCGCAAAAACACCGCCACATGTGGCAAACATCATGGCCACGGAAGGGTGAATGCCTTGCTCAACCACGAAGAGATAAAGGTACCAAACCCCTCCCCAAACTGCCAAAGCAGACAATGGCCAACGGATCAAATTTGACAATTGATTCTTCTTTCCGATAATTCAACCATGCCATACAAAGACAATGGTTTTGTTCAGGTACTCATCATCGCATTTTCAACCATGTTTCAAGGTTTTTTCATGTCCTCGGTCATGGCCAACAACGCTTGGGCCTACAAAGTGGAAAAAATTTGTGAAAACATTCCTGCCACCTCCAAAGAGCCTGCTTACAAAAAGTGCCGAGTGGTTAAAGTGAAAGAGGGTTCTGCACCTGCAAAAGCTGATGGCAAGGGTGATGCCAAGGCTGATGGCAAGAGCGACCCCAAAGCAGACGCTAAAAAATAATGACACCAACATCAGCAACAAGCACGCCGTTCCAAGTTGAACTTACCGCGCCCGACATCAGCGCCTACCGGGCCAGCAATGTGGGCATTGACTATGTCACGCGCCTCGACTCAGGCAAACCCGGCCCGCATGTCATTGTGCAAGCCTTAACGCATGGCAATGAATTGAGTGGCGCCATCACACTGGACTATTTGTTCAAGCAAAACTTCCAACCCACTTGCGGTGTCGTTTCGTTCATCTTTGCCAATGTGGCAGCCTATCAAATGTGGGATCCAGCCAACCCCGATGGCAACCGCTATGTTGAAGAAGACTTCAACCGGGTTTGGTCCGATGAGGTCTTAAAGGGACCGCGTGATAGCGTAGAGCTGCGCCGTGCACGTGAGTTGGTGGCCTACATCGACACCGCCGACTACTTGCTCGATTTGCACTCTATGAGCGCGCCCAGTGCGCCTCTCATGGTGTGCGGTGTTCGCCCCAAGGGTGGGCAAAAGTCTATCAACTTGTCAGCCAAAATTGGTCTGCCCCAATGGCTTATGGTGGACACCGGCCATGCCAATGGTTTGCGCATGATTGAGCGCGGGGCATTTGGCAATCCCAACAAACACAACACTGCCATCTTGCTTGAAGCGGGTCAGCATTGGGAAAAAGCCTGCGAGCAAATTGCGCGTGAAACCACTTTGAAGTTTTTGAAAGTCACTGGCGTGGCCACTGCAGAGTGGGCCGATTCACGTTGCAGTTTGCCAGCGCTTGAACAAAAAGTGGTGCAAGTGACTGAAGGCTATGCAGCCAAATCACTCGACTTTCAATGGCTCGATGTTTACAACGGCTTGGAAGTGATTGAAAAAGCAGGCACGGCCTTGGCAGAAGATGCGGGCCACACACTGCGATCGCCCTATGACAACGCGGTGTTGATCATGCCTACGCGCAGCAAGCGCTTTACGGTGGCCAGCACCATGGTGAGGTTTGGGCGGGTGGAAAGTATCGCTTGAGCAATTGACAGAACAGGCCTAAAATACAAAGCTTGGGGCTGCACTGGTTTCGACATGGGTTCGGACGCGTGGCAGGGCATGTCGAGGTTCTGATCCTCGTAAAACAGCAGAAAAAAAACTAACTGCAAACGACGAACGTTTCGCA
>JAJTGB010000040.1 GCA_021298995.1 Comamonadaceae bacterium
CCGTAGTTGATGTGACGGCCTATTTGGCCTTTGTCGTTCTTCACCACATCGCCTGCCAAGTTGATGCGCAATGCGGGCGTGGAAGATGTGTTGGTGAGGTTAGAGCCTGTGAGGTCAGCAGAGCCGCCCAACATTTCAGGCAAGGCGGCGGTGAATGCTTCTAATGCCAATTGGCTGGCTTTGCGGCTGGCCACAGTTTCGGCTTTGGTATGCGCAGCAATGACGGCGTCCACCGCGGTTTGTGCAAAGTTCTTGGGCAACTCGCCTTTCATGCGACGCACAAATTCTTTGGCCAAGGTGGGGTGAGCTGCTTTGTAGGCGGCAAACGCTTTGTTCCACTCGGCTTCGCGTGCAGCACCACTTTGCTTGGCATCCCAGCTGGCGTAAACATCTTTCGGAATCACGAAGGGCTCGTGCGTCCAACCCAATGCTTCGCGCGTGAGTTTGATTTCTTCGGCACCCAAAGGTTCGCCGTGTGCTTTGGATGTGTTGGCGCGGTTGGGGCTGCCTTTGCCGATAGCCGTTTTGCAAACAATGAGTGTGGGTTTGTCTGGGCTGTTCTTGGCATCTGCAATGGCTTTGGACACAGCCGCAGCATTGTGGCCATCAACAGCATCGATCACGTTCCAACCGTAAGCGGCAAAACGTTGAGGCGTGTTGTCAATGAACCAAGGCGCCACTTGGCCGTCAATGGAGATGCCGTTGTCGTCGTACATGGCAATTAGCTTGTTGAGCTTCCAAGCACCTGCCAAAGCGCAAGCTTCGTGGCTGATGCCCTCCATCAAGCAACCGTCGCCCATGAAGACATAGGTGTGGTGGTCAACGATGTTGTGGCCAGGTTGGTTGAATTCGGTGGCCAACAATTTTTCGGCCAAAGCCATGCCCACGGCATTGGTGATGCCTTGTCCCAAAGGACCGGTGGTGGTTTCGACGCCGGGGGTGATGCCCACTTCGGGGTGACCGGCGGTTTTGCTGTGCAGTTGACGGAAGTTTTTCAACTCTGTCATGGGCAAGGGGTAGCCTGTGAGGTGCAGCAATGCGTAAATCAGCATGGAGCCGTGACCGTTGGATAACACGAAGCGATCGCGGTTTGCCCAGTGGGGGTTTTTGGGGTTGTGTTGCAAGTGCTCGCCCCACAAAGCCACAGCCATGTCGGCCATGCCCATGGGCGCACCGGGGTGGCCCGAATTGGCTTGTTGAACAGCGTCCATGGCCAGGGCGCGGATGGCGTTGGCCATTTGATGGGCTGCGGGTTGGGTGATTGCCATGGGGGCTCCAAATAAGTGGTCGTGTCAATTTCACAAGTTAGCCCGATATTTTACCGTCCCAGCGCGCCGGCAAGCCCGACACCGTGGCAACATAGCGGGATGCGTTTAAATACCCTGGATTCCAATTCAGAGCCATCGGCTGCCAGTGATTGGCGCGGCACGTCTGAAAAGACCTTGGCCACCGCCATGGTTTTGGCAGCAGGTCGCGGTGAGCGCATGAAACCGTTAACAAACCAGACGCCCAAACCCATGTTGTTGGTTCGCGGTAAACCCCTCATGCAGTGGCACATGGAAGCGCTGGCAGCGGCCGGGCAACATGACATGCTGATCAACACGGCATGGCTGGGCCCGCAAATTGAATCGCACTTTGGACTCAACCCAGACCTGCCGGAGGTTGGCCGTGTGCGTTTAAAGTATTCCCATGAAGGCAAAGATTTTGGCTACGCTCTGGAAACAGCCGGCGGTATTGTGCGGGCCTTGCCCTACTTGGCCCCAGTGTTTTGGGTGCTGGCGGGCGATATTTTTGCGCCCGACTTCAAATTCTCGACTGAACACAAAGAAGCATTTCAGAACAGTCCTCAGTTGGCCCATATTTGGTTGGTTCCCAATCCTCCGCACAATCCAGCGGGCGATTTTGGCTTGTCTGAACAGGGCATGGCCTTGAATCTGCCAAAGCCTGCAAGCCTGTTCACTTTCAGCACTTTTGCCTTGTACAAACAAGAATTTTTTGACCCGGCCATCACAGGCATGCCCTTGGGCAATCCTCAAGGAAAGGCCGCGCCCTTGGCGCCCTTGCTAAGGGCTGCAATGGATCGCGGGCAAGTAAGTGCTAGCCTATACACCGGTGCTTGGACCGATGTGGGCACCCCAGAGCGACTCCACGAACTCAATCAAACCAACTCGGTGCATTCAAAACCCATCCTCTAGAAAACGACCTCAAGATGACATTTGACCCCAACTTGTACGCAGCACGCCGTGCCAAATTGGCAGCCCTCATGGCCTCGCAATCGCCCAACAGCATTGCCATCATCCCAACCGCGCCCGAGCGCCAACGCAACCGCGACAGCGACTACTTGTACCGCCACGACAGTTACTTTTATTACCTGACAGGTTTCGCAGAGCCCAATGCTTGCTTGGTTTTAAGCGCCGATGGCCGTTCAACTTTGTTTTGTCAGCCCAAAGACATGGAGCGTGAAATTTGGGATGGTGTGCGCTTGGGCCCGGAAGCCGCCCCCTCCCAATTGGCCGTCCATGAAGCGTGGCCGAGCGCTGTGTTGGACGCCAAATTACCCGCCCTGCTAGAAAACAAAGAGGTTGTTTGGTATCCGTTTGCCACCCACACAGAGTTGCCGGGCCGCATTGAAGCTGGCCTGAATGCCGTGCGTGCACGGGTCAGGTATGGCGCTATGTGCCCTACCCAACAGCGCGATGTGTGCGATCTGTTGGACGAAATGCGCTTGGTCAAAGACGAACACGAATTGAACATCATGCGGCGCGCATCACAAATCAGTGCGGGCGCCCACATTCGGGCCATGAAGCGCTCTGCCGCCATGCTGCGGGCTGGGCAAGATGTTCGTGAGTTTCATTTAGACGCCGAGTTGTTGCATGAGTTTCGCCAACATGGCTCCCAGTACCCTGCATATGGCTCTATCGTGGCAGGAGGTGCCAACGCATGCGTGTTGCACTACCGAGCCGATGCCGGCCCCATCTTGAGTGGTGATTTGGTTTTGATTGATGCGGGCTGCGAGCTCGATGGCTATGCCAGCGACATCACGCGAACCTTTCCCGCCAATGGCAAATTCAGCGCCGCACAGCGCGAACTCTACGACTTGGTTCTGGCCTCTCAAGATGCGGCAGTGGCGGCCACGCGCGCGGGTGCGCGGTTTGTAGACCCTCACGAAGCCACAGTGAAGGTTTTGGCTCAGGGCATGTTGGACGTCGGTCTCTTGGATGCCAACAAAGTGGGCCATGCGCAAGATGTGATTGCCAACCGAAGTTATTTTCAGTTTTACATGCACCGCACAGGTCATTGGCTTGGCATGGATGTGCACGACTGCGGCAGCTATGTAGAGCCATCCGAAGTGGGCACTTTCAGTGAACGCAAAGACCCCTTGAGCGGCGAGCTGATCAAAGACCGACCTAGCCGTGTCTTAAAGCCCGGCATGGTGCTGACCATAGAGCCGGGCATTTATGTTCGGCCAGCACCCGGTGTGCCGGAGCGCTTTCACAACATTGGCATTCGCATTGAAGACGATGCGGTGGTGACAGCCCAAGGTTGCGAATTGATGACCCGCGGCGTGCCCGTGAAAGCCGATGAAATTGAAGCGTTGATGCGCCATTGAACCATCGAGTCTGAGTGGCGCCCTTGCCACTTGTGATTGAAAGTCAAAAGTCTGCCTACTTTGAATGAGGCTTTTCTAAGAGTTGCTCATTCAAGTGGGGACTAAAATAGGATCATGCATGGCTTAAGCCCCTCACCCGTTGAGCGGGCAGTTCGTGCCTTACAGGAGACATCACATGGCGAAAGTCAATGCTGAAGAGCGTCGCGCTCAGTTGCGCCGAGCGGCGCTCGAATACCACGAGTTCCCTACACCCGGAAAAATTGCAGTCACCGCCACCAAGCAATTGGTGAACCAGCACGACCTGGCCTTGGCTTACACCCCTGGCGTGGCTGCACCCTGCGAAGAAATTGTCAAAGATCCAGCGGCAGCTTTCAAATACACCAGCCGCGGCAATTTGGTGGGCGTTGTCACCAACGGTACGGCCGTTTTAGGTTTGGGAGACATTGGCCCCTTGGCGAGCAAGCCCGTCATGGAGGGCAAAGCCGTTTTGTTTAAAAAATTCTCTGGCATCGATGTCTTTGACATTGAGATCAATGAGAAGGACCCCGAAAAACTGGTTGAAATCATTGCGGCACTCGAGCCCACTTTTGGCGGTATCAACCTAGAAGACATCAAAGCCCCCGATTGTTTTTATGTCGAGCGCAAATTGCGCGAGCGCATGAAGATCCCCGTTTTCCACGACGATCAACACGGCACCGCCATCACCGTGGGCGCGGCCATTTTGAATGGCCTCAAAGTGGTGGGCAAAGACCCAAGCCAAGTCAAGTTGGTCACTTCTGGCGCGGGAGCGGCCGCATTGGCGTGCTTGGGCTTGTTGCTCAAACTCGGCATTCGACGCGAGAACATTTGGGTCACCGACTTGGCGGGCTTGGTTTACGAAGGCCGCAAGGAGTTGATGGACGAAGACAAGATTCAGTTCTCACAAAAAACCGATCAGCGCACTTTGGCCGAAGCCATTGACGGCGCCGATGTGTTTTTGGGTTTGTCTGCTGGCGGTGTCTTGAAACAAGACATGGTGAAAAGAATGGCGGCCAAGCCTTTGATCTTTGCATTGGCCAACCCCAACCCCGAAATCTTGCCCGAAGATGTCAAAGCGGTACGCGATGACGCCATCATGGCAACGGGCCGGACCGACTTCCCCAATCAAGTCAACAACGTTCTGTGTTTTCCCTATATTTTTAGAGGCGCTTTGGACTGCGGCGCAACCACCATCACGCAAGAGATGGAAATTGCGGCGGTGTATGCCATTGCTGATTTGGCGCAAGCCGAGCAAAGCGAGGTGGTGGCGGCGGCTTATGCCGGGCAGCCTCTGGTGTTTGGGCCGGATTACCTCATTCCCAAACCCTTTGATCCCCGCTTGATGATCAAAATTGCGCCGGCCGTGGCGCAGGCCGCCGCCGAGAGTGGCGTGGCGTCAAGGCCTATCACCGACATGGAAGCCTACCGCGAGCGTTTGCAGAGCTTTGTGTATGCCTCTGGCACCACCATGAAGCCCATCTACACCGCAGCCAAGCGCGGCTTGAAAAAGCGCGTGGCTTACAGCGAAGGTGAAGAAGAACGGGTCTTGCGCGCAGCACAAATTGTGGCCGACGAAGGTCTGGCGCGCCCCACCCTCATTGGCCGCCCGGCAGTGATTGCCGAGCGCATTGAAAAATTTGGTTTGCGCTTGAAAGAAGCCTTAGATTACGACGTGGTCAATGTCGAAGACGACCACCGTTACCGCGACTTTTGGCAAACCTACCACCGCATGACAGAGCGCAAGGGCATCACGGTGCAAGTGGCCAAAATTGAAATGCGCCGTCGCTTGTCTTTGATCGGCGCCATGCTTTTGCACAAAGACGATGTGGATGGCCTGATCTGCGGCACTTGGGGCACCAACGCAACGCACTTGCCCTACATTGAGCAAGTGATTGGCAAGCGCGCTGGCGTCAACACTTTTGCATGCATGAACGGCTTGATGTTGCCCAACCGCCAAGTTTTCTTGGTCGATACGCATGTCAATTACGACCCCACTGCAGAGCAATTGGCAGAAATCACGGTCATGGCAGCCCATGAAATGCAGCGCTTTGGCATTCGACCCAAAGCGGCTTTGTTGTCGCACTCCAACTTTGGCACTTCCAACGAACCGAGTGCCGTGAAAATGCGCAACACCTTGGCCTTGCTGCAGAAAAATGCGCCTTGGCTAGAGGTCGATGGTGAAATGCATGGCGACATTGCCCTAGACGGTGATGCCCGCGCCATACAGATGCCCAACGGCACCTTGCAAGGCGACGCCAACCTGTTGGTCTTGCCCAATATCGATGCGGCCAATATTTCTTACAACCTGCTTAAAACGGCAGCAGGCGGCAACATTGCCATTGGCCCCGTTTTGCTGGGCGCCGCCAAACCTGTTCACATCCTGACGCCCAGTGCCACTGTGCGCCGAATTGTGAACATGACCGCGCTCACCGTCGCCGACGCCAACGCCGTTCGTTAAGTTCTGCGACAAAATCCCCAGCCTTGGGGAAAGTACTTGCTTTTTTTAGCACATTGCGGCACACTAGTGCCTTCGAATTTCGGGGTTTACCCGTGGATTTTGAAGGTTGTCAGTGGGTGTGCGGCTTAATTTCACAGGAATGACATGCGCTCAAAAACGCTTGGTTTTGCTGGGATTGCCGTCTGTTTAGGGCTCCTATTTGCGCCTTGCACTAATTTGGTGCAAGCAAAATCGGCTCCCGACGCAGTTGTTACAGCACCCATCGCTTTACAGGACTTGCCCAAAGAGGGCCAAGAAACCTATCTGCTCATCCGCCAAGGTGGGCCGTTTCGTTACGAAAAAGATGGGGTTGTTTTTGGCAATCGTGAACGGCTTTTACCTGCAGCCAGTCGCGGTTTTTATCGCGAGTACACCGTCAGAACCCCAGGTGAAAAAACCCGTGGCGCTCGAAGAATTGTGTGTGGAGGGGAAGAACCCCGCTTGCCCAAAAAGTGTTTTTACACGCAAGACCATTACGCAAGTTTTCGGGAAATTGTGAATACGCCTTCAACAAGCGTAAAGCCACAGTAGGTCATGAACGAAGTGAAGAGTGTTCTTTAAAGAGCATTCGTGATGTGTCAAACAAAAGCCCAAAAGGCTGGTTTTAAAAATTAGAGAGTGAGAACGGCGATGGACAAGCCAATTCGGCAGGACCAAGAAACACCTTTGAAGGGTGTACGTGCAAACATCGTCCAGTCAATTCGTGCCTTTCGCGTGAGCGATTTGCAAGAAGCGGCAGGCGGTTTGGGTCAACACTTTTTGTACGCCAATTTGTCAAAGGCGCAAAGCAAACAAGACGTGCTCGATTTGATCGCAGCCCAGTTCACGCTGCCTTCGCACTTCGGTAAAAACTTTGATGCGCTCTACGACAGCATGACCGACCCCCTGCACAAGTCTGGCCCTCAGCCTGGCTTTGTGGTGGTGTTGGAGCACATCCCTGCCAACTCCAAGTTTGACAAAGAAGCTCGTGAACAGTTGCTCGACATTTTTCGCGACACCGCCGACTACTGGGGCGATCGCAAAGTGCCTTTCCGCTGCTTCTATTCCTTCTCTGTAGCGCGTGCTGCAACAGCGGGCTCTGAAAAGTTGGCCGATGTCACCCCAGAGTTTGACGCAGACGGCGTAGAGATGGTTACTGAAGAAGGCGAGAAAATGCCAACCGATAAGTTGGTCGATGTATCGCCATTGGCGCTGCGCATGAGCAGCCCTTTCAATGCAGGTTATTGGCTCGCAGCGGCCTGACCCCTTCACAAGCTGCTAGCGCAGTATCAAAAAGTGCAAAGGCTTCATTGCCCTTGCACTTTTTTTTCAATCAAATTTCAGGGTTCAAGGCCATTGCCAGTTGCAAATACTCTTGAACGCTTACCTCTTCTGCACGCCGCTGCACATCAAAGTGGCCGGCAAAATTTCTTTCAATGAGCCATGCGCCCAAGGTGTGCCGCAACAACTTGCGGCGTTGACTGAACGCCACTTGCACCAATTTTTCTAAGAGCTTGACGTCGATGTTGGCGGGCGCTGCGTGAGGCACCATGCGCACCACCGCACTGTCCACTCGCGGTGGCGGATCAAAACTCTCGGGCGGTACAAACAGCACATTTTCCATGGCATAGCGCCACTGCAACATGACGGACAAACGGCCATAGTCAGAAGTTGCTGGCGCAGCCACCATTCGATCGATGACTTCTTTTTGAAGCATGAAGTGTTGATCTTCAATGGCGTTCACGTGTTCAAGCAGGTGAAACAAAATAGGCGTGGAAATGTTGTAGGGCAAGTTGCCCACCACCCGAAGTTTTTGCCCAGCCGCCAAAGCCGTAAAGTCGACACGCAAGACATCCGATTCGACCACGGTCAGTTGCTTGTGAAGTCGCAGGCGAAGGGCCAAGTCACGATCGAGCTCAATGACCGTCAGGTGACCCAAGCGTTCAACCAAGGGTTGCGTGAGCGCGGCAAGACCCGGGCCAATTTCAACCATGGGCTGGCCTGCTTGCGGATGAATGGCATCAACGATGGCATCAATGATGCCGCCGTCGGATAAAAAGTGTTGGCCGAAACGCTTGCGCGGAATGTGCTTCATTGGGGTGGTTCGCGCAACTCAACGTAGGCGCGGCCACGCAGCTCAGTGACCCAATTGGCGTACAACTCTTCCAATTTCTTTTCACGCAATTGAGCGCGCACCATCTCACGTTGCTCACGCACGGTCATGGGTGCTTCTCGCCGTTCCATCACTTGAATCAGGTGGACGCCAAAGCGCGACACCAGGGGGTCTGAGACTTGACCAGGGCGCAGGCGTGCCATGACCTGTTCAAACTCTGGCACAAATTGACCGGGGCTAGCCCAGCCTAAATCACCCCCAGCGCTTGCGCTTCCATCTTGTGAAAACTGACGCGCCAAAGTTGCAAAGTCTGTACCGGCTTGAACTTGTTGCTTGTACGTGAGAAGACGGCTGCGGGCAGCCGCTTCAGTGAGCTCATTGCCAATGCGCAGCAAGATGTGTCGAGCGCGAGTTTGAACCAGCATGGTACTGCTCATCTCGCTTTGCTTCTTGTCTAAAACCTTGAGGATGTGAAAGCCAGCGCCAGATTGAACGGGCTCTGAGATCTCGCCTGTTCTGAGAGCTTGTGTGCTTTCAACAAACAGGCTGGGGTAACGATCGGCAGCCCGCAAGCCCATCTCACCGCCATTGGCACCTTTGTCCATGGCTTGTGAAAAAGAAAGCGCCAGCGCCGCAAAGCTTTCGCCAGCTTTGGCGCGTTGCGCAACCTGCTGTGCTTTGAGTCTCAATTCAGCCACTTCTTTGTCTGAACTGTTTTCGGGAACAGCAATCAAAATCATCGCCAAGTTCAAGTCAATGGGTCTGGCCGAGCTGGGTTGGCCCGCTTGTTCACTTTGAATTTGTTGCTCGACCTCGGCATCGGAAATACGGGCTCTGTTGTCAACATCACGCTCCCGCAAACGGCTGACGATAAGTTGGTTGCGCAATTGATCGCGAAATCCAGACACGCTTACACCATCTAAAGCAAGACGTTTATAAAGATCTTCTATCGAAATTTGGTTTTGTCGAGCGATGTTTAACGCTGTTTGTTCCACCTCATTGTCATCAACGCGAATGCCGTTTTCTCGGGCTTGTTGCAGCTGGGCTTTTTCATTGATCAATTGATCGAGCGCTTGTTGCGTTAAAACTTGAGGGCTGGGAATGGGCGTGCCAGGGGGCAATTGTTTTTGCAAGCGAAGCTTGAGACTTTGCACTTCTTTGTTGGTGATGGGCTCTGAATTGACCACGGCCACAATGTAGTCTGCAGGCCTAGCTTGGACATTGCTTTGTGCTTGAGCCCAGCCAGGAACTGCAAGCGCAGTGCACAACGCGAAGGTGACGCCCAAACTTCGCTTCTTTTCAAATGGTTTGCCAACGCTCAAGAGTGCGCGGATGCCAGCGAGAACTTGAGTGGAATTCAGAGCAAATAAATTAGTCATAGGAGTTGAATCTGCTGGTGGGCGCCAAATCTTCGCGAAGATATTGATAACGGGGGATATTGTCGCGCAATGTCTTCAACGGACTAGAGCCAACGCGAGCCAATCCTACAAATTCAAGTTGAAACAAAATGCGACTTCGAGATCGCGCAGCGGCCATTGCCACCCCACATCAATTTGCTCACTTTGATCGCGCGAGAGTCGGTAAGCTGTATTGAACACCCGATAGGGGGTGGGGTTGAAGCGCGTGGTGAGTGTGGTGCGTGTGGTGCGGTGAGTCTGAGCGTCAAATTGAAGGGTCGAGTCAACACTCCAACGGCTGTCCCAGCGTACCCCTGCCCCTAACAAGATGTCACTGAAGCCTGATGCCACAGGCAACTCGCCCGGTAAACGCACCATCTGGTCTGAAAAGCGATACCTTTGTGCGATGCCCAAGCGCGCCAACTCTGCGCCACTGTTGGCATCAAAGAAACGGCTGTTGACACCTAGGGTGACCAAGTTGGAGTCGGCAATTCGGTCTTGGCCCACATAAGGGTTTTCGGCGTAAATGGTGGTCAGATTGAAATCGGTGACGCCACTGTCATAGCTGGGCAGCAGACTTTGATCTTTGTAAGGTGTTCGCACAAAAAAAGCGCGGGGCTCTAGCGTTTGCCGAAGTTGTCGACCAAAGTAAGATGCATCACGCTCGTAAATCAAACCCGTGTCAAGGCTGTAAGTGGGTAACAAGCGATTGGCATCAAGTTGACCATTGTCAAGTGCGGTGTCCAATTGATAGCGAGTGCCGTGCAATTGAATTTTGGGAACCACAAACCCCCAAGGTTTGCGCCAAGGATGGCTAATTTGTGCGGCTGCAAAACTCCGCTGACCATTTCTCAAAATGGTCCGACTACCGCCTGGAATGCGGCTGTAATCGGCTTCAAATCGCGTGGTGTCGGCCGTGAATCCAACATCAAAGCCATTCAAGTCCCATTTGGTGTATTGAGCCACAATTTGGGGCGAGCGATCATAAGGCGGTGTGATGGGGGAGCTGACGTCCTGCAAGGTTTGGAATTGCTGCACGCGGGTCATCATGGACCAGTCGCCTTGTGCCCAATGCAAGCTGCCTGAGGCGGGTAACAAACGCTGGGTCAGTGACAAACCAGATCGCGGAAAGTCCCGCCAGTAATTGTCATCGCTGACCCTGTTCAAATTGACATTGACACCCAAGCGGCCCAACACCGAGTTGCCCGTCTCAATGCCACCCGAATGCTGCGCCGACAGACCCCAACGAGATTGTTGTCTCAAAGTGTCATTGGGCATGAGGTTCAAACGCACTTGGCCTTGGCTATCGGGCTCAAGATAGCGAAATTCAGAATCGAGTGCCACACCCCGCTTGCTCATGATGGTGGTGCTGAGGGTGGCATCGCGGTTGGGTGCAATGTTCCAGTAGTAAGGCGAAGTTATTTCAATGCCGCTAACAGTATCAATGCCAACCAGAGGGGCCAAAAAACCAGATTGCCGCTCATTGTTGAGCGGAAAAGTGAGAGAGGGCGCTGCCAAGATGGGTACATTCTTGAAGCGAAGTTGCAGGTCTTTGGCCTGAACGCTGTTGTCTTCTTCATTGATTTGCAGGCTGGCCGCTTTCAAAATCCACTCGGGCAGCCAGCTGGGGCCTTGAATGCGGCTGCAAGTGGTGTAAGTCGCATTGCGAATGATGGCGCGTTGCGCGTCAACGAACTCTATTTCTGCGGCCTCACCATGCCCGCCACCTTTGAGCAGGGTGTATTCGGGCTTCAAAAATTTGCCTTGAAAAGAGTCTGCTTGCAAACTCAAAGAAGGGCCTTGGAAGGTATTGCCTTCTCGCGTGATCTTCACGCCGCCCTCTGCACTCAGTGTGTTTTGAGACTGGTCGTATTCAATTCGCTGCGCCCTCACCGTCAGGCCCTGTTTGCGAAGCAACACGCCTCCGTCAATCACCAAGTCTAGATCGGGTCGTCCAAGCAAGCGCTGGCCTGATACAAACAAGGGCGACTGCTTGCGCTCAATCTCTGAGATTTTTTCTTCCAAGCGAAGGCTGTTTTGTAGGATCAATGCCGGCTGGCTTGAAACTTTTTCAGATGCTGTGCTTTGAGATGCCGCTCCATTTCCTTGGGCCAAGCTGGGCACTTGGCACAGCAACAAGCCGCCCAAGCTCAGGGCTTGAACAAGCTGGGCTGTCTGAAATGTGGGGCGGATTTGCAAAGGGCTGTCGTCCAGGTTGTCGGGTGTTTGTAGAATGGATTATCCATGAGTGCTGCCTTGCATGACCTCAAAAGGGGTCGAGTAGCATGTCTGGGTGTTTTGACTTGGATGAAGAACTTGAATTCTGAACAAATTTCAAATGTGGCCTGGGCAGACCCGCAGCGCCAGACGGCTTGTGAAAATTGGCTTTCTGCATTGGCCACCACGCATGGCCTGGTGCCTGCAAGATTGCGAATTGCGTCGGCCGATGCCAGTTTCAGGCGTTATTTGCGTATCGACACGGTTTCGGGTGCCAGCCTGATCGTGATGGACGCGCCGCCCGACAAAGAAAATTGTGAACCCTTTGTCAAGGTTGCCAAGCTCATGAAAGAGGCCGGTTTGAAAGCCCCTGAGGTTCTGGCATGGGACGCGCCGCAAGGCTTCATGCTGCTCACAGACTTGGGCGATCGCACCATGATGTCGGCTATCGACGCGAACAAGCCGCAAGCCAATCACGCGCTTTACATGCAAGCCATCGATGCGCTCATTGCATGGCAGTTGTCTTCCAGACCTGGCGTATTGCCGCCCTACGATGAGGCGCTGCTGCAAAGAGAGCTCAGTTTGTTTCCAGATTGGTACCTGACGCAACACCGACAATTGGAGGTTCAAGGCAAGATGCGCAGCACCTTGGACAGCACCTTCAAAATGCTGGTGGCGCGCAATCTGGCCAGCCCCTCGGTGTTTGTCCACCGTGATTTCATGCCGCGCAATTTGATGATGCCCACCAATTTTGACTCTGGTGCTGGATCTGGTGCTGGATCAAGTGCAGATACTGCATTGGGCGTATTGGATTTTCAAGACGCAGTGTATGGCCCTGTCACCTACGACGTGGCCAGCTTGATGCGCGACGCATTTCTCACGTGGGAAGAAGATTTTGTCCTTGACGTCACCATTCGTTATTGGGAGAAAGCGCGCAAAGCTGGCTTGCTCGATTTTGAAGATTGGCACCAAGACTTTGGTGCTTTCTACCGTGCTGTGGAGTGGATGGGCTTGCAGCGCCATTTGAAAGTCGCCGGTATTTTTGCGCGCCTGACATTGCGCGATGGCAAAGAAAAATACTTGGCCGATGCACCACGCTTCATTGCCTACATTCGCTCAACTGCCGCTAGGTACATTGAACTCAGGCCCCTGCTGCGCCTGATTGAAGAAGTTGAAGGTCAGGATGGTGTGACGGGTTTTGCGTTTGGACGCATGTAAGCATTTCAAAGAGAGCCATTGATGTCCAAACTGCCCCGCTTTTACTGTCCATCGGCACTCAACACCGGGGAGGATTTGAGTTTGCCTGCTGGCACGGCAAGGCATGTGCAAGTACTCAGGCTGCAGCCAGACCATGAGATCACGCTCTTCAATGGTCAAGGGGGTGAATTCAAAGCGGTCGTCACCCACATGGGCCGCAGTGAGGTGTCGGTGCGCGTGGGCGAGCACCACCCCGTTGAACGTGAGCTCAACATTCAAGTTCATTTGTGGTCCAGCATCACGGCCAATGAGCGCATGGATTGGTTGCTTGAAAAAGCCACCGAGTTGGGTGCCGCCACACTGCTGCCCATCACGGCCGAGCGCAGTGTGTTGAAGCTCAAGGGTGAGCGCGCAGACAAAAAATTGGCGCATTGGCAAGCCATTGCGGTGGCTTCGAGTGAGCAGTGTGGCCGCAATCGGGTGTTGCAAGTGGGCCAAGCAATCACGCTCACGCAAGCCCTTGAGCACTTATCCGCCGCATCATCGCCATCGCGATCGGCACGCTGGGTCTTGTCTTTATCGCCCGGCACCCGATTGCTACAAGAGATGATCCAAACCATTCGGCCGGCTCGTGGCCAAGGCGCCACCCAGCCGACAGAGGTCATTGTGTTGAGCGGGCCAGAGGGTGGCTTGAGTCCTGCGGAGGAGGCGCAAGCCATCGCTGCTGGCTTTGTGCCTGTGAGTTTAGGGAACAGGGTGCTGCGTGCTGAAACTGCGCCTGTGGCCGTTTTGTCTGCGATAGCTTGCCTTGAGTAGATACACTCGGGTGTATGAATTCCAACCTGTTTTTACTGGCCTTGTGCCAAGGCTTGTTCCTGACCAACAACGTGACCTTCATTGCCATCAATGGCTTGGTTGGCTTAAGTCTGGCACCTGTTGGGTGGATGGCCACACTGCCTGTCATGGGGTATGTGGTGGGCGGCGCTTTGTCAACGGGACTGGTGGCCAAGTCACAAGCCAAGTGGGGCCACAGCGTTTCATTTCAGTTGGGTTTGCTGGTGGGCTTGTTGTCTGCCATCTTGTGTGCTTATGCAGCGCATACGCACAACTTTGAACTGTTGGTGATGGCCACTTTGGTGGCCGGTTATTACAGTGCCAATGGACAACTTTACCGATTTGCCGCCGCCGAGCTGGCAGAGGCGTCCTTTCAAGAAAAGGCAGTTTCATGGGTCATGGCTGGCGGCTTGATAGGCGCTATCCTAGGCCCCAATTTGGCCTCGCAAAGCAAAGGATGGTTTGAAACACCCTTCATGGGCGCCTATGTGGCACTCACAGCTGTGGCTGTTTTGGGCATGGTTGTGATGCATTTTGTGAAGTTCCCGCCGTTGGTGGAGAAAGTCAGCGGTAGCTCCGAAGGTCGCCCCTTGCGCGAGATCATGAAACAACCGGTGTTCATTGTGGCTGCCGCCGCCGCTGCGCTCAGCTATGGCGTGATGAATTTGTTGATGGCAGCGACACCGCTCGCCATGCAAGTCTGTGGCTTTCAGTTCAGCGATACCGCCTTGGTTTTAGAGTGGCACGTCATTGGCATGTTTGCGCCTGGTTTTTTTACCGGCCACCTCATCAAGAAATTTGGCGTGCTGCAAATTATGGCGGTGGGTGTTCTTTTGAATTTTGTCTGCGTCGGAATCGCACTCTCGGGCACAGACTTGCATCAATTTGTACTGGCTTTGTTTGTGCTGGGCGTGGGTTGGAATTTTGTGTTTACAGGCAGCACCACTCTCGCCATGACAGCTTGGCGACCTGAAGAGAAAGACCGCGGCCAAGCGGCCATCAATTTCTGGGTCTTTGCCACCATGGCCATCACCTCGTTTTCTGCAGGCGCTCTGGTGACCACGCAAGGCTGGACTTGGCTCAATTATGGTTCCGTGGTGCCTGTGGCACTCATTGCCTTGGCCTTGCTGTGGCTGGTCTGGGTTCGCAAGAACCAGACCGCCACTTGAAAGCAAACTTCAGGGCAAAGATGCCATGACTTCGGCCACCGAAGCGGTGAGCTTTTTGGCATAAGGCACATGCAAGAATTCGTTGGGGCCGTGGGCATTGCTTTTGGGTCCCAACACACCGCAGACCATCATTTGCGCCGTTGGAAAACCTTGGCTCAACATGTTCATAAGTGGAATGGTGCCGCCTTGTCCGATATACCCCACTGACGCGCCAAAGTGCGACTGGCTGGCGCTTTGCAGAGCGTTTTCAAACCAGGGCGTGCTGCTAGGCGCATTCCAACCCGTGGCGCCACCCTTAGATTCAAAAGTGACCCGCGCTTGATAGGGCGCATTGTCTTCTAGCAAGGCTTTCATTTCTGCCACAGCTTGGGCCGCATCCACCAAGGGCGGCAAGCGCAGGCTGAGCTTGAAGGCGGTATAGGGCCGCAACACATTGCCGGCATTTTCTAAAGTGGGAAAGCCTTCTGCGCCGGTCACACTCAGTGTGGGTGTCCAGGTGCGATTGAGCAAAGCTTGCAAAGGATCGGTGGTGGTGGGCAAGGCAAAGGTGGTGGAACCTCCGCAGTCGTAGTGCGCCCAAGGGAACCGCTTGTAAATTTCTTCGCCCAAAATGCCTGCTGTGGCTTTGGCCTGTGCCAGGCGATCGGCAGGTACCTCGCAGTGGAAGCTGGCCGGCAGAAGACGGCCCGTTTGGCTGTCTTCCAAACGATCTAAGACTTGGCGCATGATGCGAAAGCTAGAGGGCACCAAGCCAGAGGCATCACCAGAGTGTATGCCTTCCGTCAAAATTTCGACCTTCAAAGTGCCGCTGGCCATGCCGCGCAAACTGGTGGTGAGCCACAGCTGATCGTAGTTGCCTGCACCACTGTCTAAACAAATGACCAAACCCACATCGCCCAAGCGAGGGCGCAGAGCATCGATGTAGGGCAACAAATCGTAGGAGCCAGACTCTTCACAGGTTTCAATCAAACCGACGATGCGAGGGTGGGGTGTGTTTTGATTTTTCAAAGCCTGCACAGCTGCAATGCTGGCATAGGCAGCATAGCCATCGTCGGCGCCGCCTCGGCCATACAGCTTGCCGTTTTCGTATTTGGGCGTCCATGGACCGAGGTCATTTCGCCAGCCACTGAACTCTGGTTGCTTGTCTAAGTGGCCATACATCAGCACCGTTTGACCAGAACCTTGCGACGCAGCACGCGTGCCGGGAATGTCAAAAAACAAAACGGGCGTGCGGCCTGGCAAGCGCAAAATCTCCAAGCGAAGACCTGCGACCTTTTGTGCCTCAATCCATTCTGCCGTTTGGCGCAGCACCGTGTCTAGATAACCGTTGGCTTCCCAGTTGGTGTCAAAGGAGGGCGACTTGGCGGGAACCTCAATGTACTGGGTGAGCTCTTTCAAAATGCTGGTGTCCCACGATTGCGTGACATCGCGCAAAGCCTTCTCAGCATTCAAGAGGTGCGCAGGCAGTTCTTTGTGAATGGGTGCGTTCATGATGATCTCCAAAAATTCAGTTTGATTTCAGCCAAGACAAGCCGCGAGATGTACCGCCTGAGGTGGTGTCTGCAGGAACATACTCACAACCTACCCATCCTTGCCAACCACATTCTGCAGACAGACGATCAATCAAGTCAAACAAGTATGGCCAATTTAACTCACCCGTACCTGGTTCGTGACGCAGTGGCACATCGGCAATTTGAAGGTGACCTACTTTGCCAGTGGGAAAGTAGCGCTCTAATTTGGTGGTGACATCGCCCTCCACAATTTGGCAGTGAAACAAGTCCATTTGAATTTTCAAATTAGGCTCGTTCACTTGCGCCACTATTTCGTGAGCATGGTCTTGGCGGTTGACAAAAAATCCTGGAATGCCTCGCAAATTAATAGGCTCTAGCAAAACGTCGAGGCCTTGCGCGCGCACTTCTTGGCAAGCCCATTTCAAATTGGCCACCAAAGTGGCTTGTGCCTGCTCACGCGAAACCCCTGTGGGCAAAACGCCCGCCATGGAGTGAATGCGGGGGCAGCCCAAGATCTCTGCATAACGCATGGCGCGTTTCACGCCTGCTTTGTATTCGGCCTCACGGCCGGGTGAGCAAGCTGTACCGCGATCGCCCTTTTCCCACGCGCTCAAGGTGCTGGCATCGTCTATGCCGCCTGGGGGCATGTTGAACAAAACCTGTTGAAGACCATTTCCCTTGAGTCGAGCTGCCAATTCTTCTGCGGCATAGGCATAGGGGAACAGATACTCAACGGCTTTGAAGCCATCTTTGGCTGCGGCTTCGAAGCGATCTAAGAAATCCATGTCGGGGTACATCATGGAAAGATTGGCGGCAAATTGAGGCATGTTCAACTTTCAAGTGTCGAAGGAAAGGCGATTGCAAAATGAGGCTTTAAAGCGGCTGCAGAAATCACCAAGCCGCATCAAAAACTTGACGCAGTTCTTCAATCTGCGCATCTGACAAATTCTCGAGGAAGTCGGGTCGCGCCAATTGCACAAGCTTGGCGGTTTCTTCTAGTTCTTCAAGTGCGGCCATGGCGCTGCTTAAATCCATATGCCAAACATTGGGCCCCAGCTTGGACAACATCACGGCGCGGATGGGCGTGTCTTGCTTGGCATAGAAGAGAATGGCATCGGCGACGGCATCGGCCGCCAGCGGGTCGCCGGGCCGAAAATAGGGAATCAATGGCACGTGGCCTACTTTCATGACAAAGTAGGGCGTGATGGGTGGCAACAGTTCGGGGCCTTTTGCGCTCAAACTCACGGACACGCAATGTGTGCTGTGTGTGTGAATCACGCATTGCGCAGGCCAACTGCCTGGCGCATGGTCGGTGGCCTCATAAATTTTGCGATGCAGGGCCATGGTTTTGCTGGCGCGCTTGCCGCTCAATTGCTGGCCTTGTGCATCTAGCAATGCCAGATCGTCGGGCTCTAAGTAGCCCAAACACGCATCGGTGGGCGTGATCAAAAAGCCATGCTCAAGTCGCACACTGATGTTGCCTGCCGTGGCATGCACATAGCCTCTGTCAAACAGGCTTTGGCCCACACGGCAAATTTCTTCGCGGGCTTGTGCTTCGGTGAGGTGAGGGATTGGATGGTGTTGGCCCCTCATGCTGAAGCCTCCGACAAGTGTTTGAAGGCCTTGGTAAAGAAATCGGGGGTTCCAAAATTGCCCGACTTGAGGGTGAGGTGACCCGCAGCATGTTGGGGTGCAAAACACCATGGCACACCGGGGTCAATTTGAGGTCCAATTTGCATTTGTGAAATGTTCAAAGCTTGAACGCAGGCGCCGGAAGTTTCACCGCCTGCAATCACCCACTGCTTCACGCCCATTTGCAACAAGCCTGCGCTGACTTGTGCCAATGCAGACTCCATCCATTCGCCCGCCTGCTCGCGCCCAAACTGAGCCTGTACTTTTTGCAAAGTGTCGGCATCGGTGGTGGCATAAATGAGCACAGGCCCTTTGTCCAACATGGGCTGTGCCCAAGCCAGCGCTTGCGCTACCTCGGATTTGATTTGCGCGGGTACATCGTGCTGAGACCAACTCAGGGGTTTGAATTGCCAACTGGGCAAGCCCAAGCTTTGGTAGTGCGCCACTTGCCCCTGCGTGGCAATGGAGCAACTGCCAGAGACAATGGCTTGATAGCCGGTGGCCTTGGGCAGTGCGGCGGCTTGCGCCGATGCCTGCAAATTCCAATTGGCAGGCAAGCCAATGGCCACGCCAGAACCCGCCGTGACCAGCGGCATGTGCTTCAAAGCAGGCCCCAAGGTTTTTAAATCTTCATTGCTGGTGGCGTCGACAATGGCCACGCCCACACCCTCGGCTTGAAGTTGTTGAATTTTGGTGCTGATGGCCTCAGAGCCTTTGGCCATGACCGTGTGATCGATCAAGCCGACCTTGCGCTTGGTTTGCGCTTGCATGACGCGCACCAAGTTGGCATCGGTCATGGGTGTGAGCGGATGGTTTTGCATACCGCTTTCATTCAAGAGCACAGCGCCTGCAAACAAATAGCCTTTGAACACGGTGCGGCCGTTGTCAGGGAATGCGGGCGTGGCAATGGTGAATTTGCAATCCAGCGCGTCCATCAAAGCTTCTGTCACGGGGCCGATGTTGCCTGCGGGTGTGCTGTCAAAGGTTGAGCAGTACTTGAAATAAATTTGCTCTGCGCCTTGTGCTTTGAGCCAGTGCAGCGCTTCAAGCGATTGTGCAATGGCCTCGCTGGCAGGGATGGTGCGCGTCTTCAAGGCCACCACCACGGCATCGACATCGGAAGAAAGCGCTGCTTGCGGCACGCCAAAAGTTTGCATCACCCGCATGCCAGCGCGGACCAAATTGTTGGCCAAATCGGTGGCACCTGTGAAGTCGTCTGCAATGCAACCCAGTTTCATGTGGTCTCGCTTTTTATTTTTTGATTCGGCTCAAACTGCAAATGATGACCGATGACAAGCTGCTTACTTGGCTTTGGGCAATTCAATGCCCGGGAAAATTTTGATCACAGCGCTGTCATCTTCTTTGGCAAAGCCAGCCGTACTGGCTTGCATGAACATTTGATGCGCCGTGCTGGAGAGTGGCAGTGGAAATTTGCTGGCGCGTGCCATGTCCAAAACCAGACCCAAGTCTTTGACAAAAATATCGACAGCAGACAAAGGCGTGTAGTCTGCAGCCAAGACGTGCGCCATTCGGTTTTCAAACATCCAGCTGTTGCCAGCGCTGTGCGTGATCACTTCATAAAGCGCCTCCGCATTGACGCCTTCGCGCAAACCGAGTGCCATGGCTTCTGCGGCGGCGGCAATGTGAACGCCGGCCAGCAGTTGGTTGATGATTTTCACTTTGCTGCCCGCACCCGCACTGTCGCCCAACTTGTAAACTTTGGCGGCCATGGCATTCAAAAAGGGTTCAGCCTTGGCATATGCCGCAGGGGTTCCGGCTGTCATCATGGTCATTTGTCCCGAGGCGGCTTTGGCCGCGCCGCCAGAGATCGGTGCATCGATGTAGAGCAGGCCCAGGTCAGTCAGTCTTTTTTCCAGACCCACTGAAAATGCAGGATCGACAGTGGAACACATTACAAACACGCTGCCAGGCTTGAGGTGCTTGGCGCAGCCAGAGGTGCTTGCACCGTCGCCAAACAATACAGATTCAGTTTGTGCGGCATTGACCACCACAGACACCAAGATGTCAGAGGCCGCTGCAACGACTTCTAAGGAGGCGCATGCAACACCGCCCTCAGCGGCAAACTTTTGTGCCACTTCGGCGCGAACATCAAACACATTCACGACATGGCCTGCGCGGCGCAGAGATTGCGCCATGCCCATGCCCATGGCGCCTAAGCCGATGACGCCAATTGATAAAGCGGATGTCATGTAATTATTCTCCTGCAACCGTGAGCATGATTTTGCCGATGTGCTTTGACGACTCCATCAGGGCGTGCGCTTGTGCGGCATTTTTCAAATCGAAAACTTGGTGAATGATGGGCTTCACGCTGCCAGCCTCCAGCAAGGGCCAAACTTGCGCGTGCAACTCAGATGCAATTTGGGCCTTGTCTTGAGCGCTGCGTGGGCGCAAAGTGGAGCCGGTGAACGTCAAGCGCTTGGTCATGAGTGAGACCCAATCGACTTCAACCTTGGAAGGCTGCAAGAAGGCAATTTGCAACAAACGGCCTTCAATGGCCAGAGCGCGCAAATTGCGCTGCATGTAGCTGCCGCCCACCATGTCCAAAATTGCATTGACACCTTTTTGCTCGGTGAGTTGGAGCACCTCTTCGACAAAATCCTGGGTGTTGTAATTGATGGCAGTATGCGCACCCGCTTTCAAGCAGGCGCTCACTTTGTCTGAATTGCCCACTGTGCAAAAAACCTTGGCGCAAAAAGCATGGGCCAGTTGAATGGCCGTTAAGCCAATGCCAGAAGAGCCACCATGAACCAAAATGGTTTCGCCCGCTTTCAACTTGCCACGTTGAAAAACATTGGTCCAAACGGTAAAAAAGTTTTCAGGCAGGGCCGCAGCTTGCAACATCGAAAAACCCTTGGGAATGGGCAAGGCTTGACCTTCCGGCACCGTGACAAATTCTGCATAAGCGCCGCCATTGGTGAGCGCACAGAGCCGATCGCCCACTTGCCATCGGGTGACGCCTTCACCGAGTGCAAGCACTTCGCCCGAAATTTCCAAACCTGCAATAGGCGATGCGCCAACCGGTGGTGGATACCGCCCACTGCGTTGCAAGCAGTCAGGCCGATTGACGCCTGCATAGGCCACCTTGACCAAGACTTCACCAGCCTTGGGTGTGGGGGTGGCGCAGGTGCTGGGCGTTAAGACCTCGGGTCCTCCGCCAGTGCCATGGTCTACAAAGTTCATGGTGTTTGGGAGCGACATGGAATTCCTTTTTGTGACCGCGTTGAATGCTTTATTGATTGATTGACAGCTTTAGCGCTGCAATTTGAAAACAGCGGTGCCCGCCATCATGTTGGGCCAAGCCCGCACCTCTTGGCCTTCTTGCAAACCAAAGCTGTCAATGATTTTCAAATCGTTTTGCAAGGCCAGTTGGGCAAAATCTGAGTAAGTGCCAACGCGAATGTTGGGGGTGTCGTACCACTGATAAGGCAAACGCTTGGTGACAGGCATGCTGCCCATCAAAATACTCAAGCGGTTGGGCCAGTGGGCAAAATTTGGAAATGCCAAGATGCCCGTGCGGCCCACACGAACCGTCTCGCGCAGCATCACTTCGGCGTTGCGCAAATGTTGAAGGGTGTCAATTTGCAAAACCACATCAAAGGATTGGTCTGCAAACATGTTGAGGCCTTCATCCAAATTCAATTGAATGACATTGACGCCGCGTGTGACACACGCTTGAATATTGAGGTCGTCAATCTCAACGCCATAGCCTGAGCAGCCGCGGTTTTTTTGCAAGTAATCCAGCAGGGCACCATCGCCACAGCCCAAGTCCAAGACGCGCGAGCCTTCGGGTACCAATCGCGCAATGGCTTTCAAATTCACATGCTCACTCATGCTGCGCCTCCGGCATGAAGGGCCTGCGCCATGTTGTCAAAATAAGAACGCACCACACTCAGATAACGCTCGTCGTTTAACAAAAAGGCGTCGTGACCATGCGGCGCATCAATTTCTGCGTAGCTCACATCGCGCTTGTTGTCGAGCAAAGCGCGAACCATTTCACGGCTTCGCGCTGGCGAGAAACGCCAGTCGGTGGTAAAACTCACCAACAAAAATTTGCAAGTGGCTTTGGACAATGCACGGGTGAGGTTGCCACCCAAGGTGCGAGCAGGATCAAAATAATCGAGCGCGCGGGTGATCAAAAGGTAGGTGTTGGCATCAAAGTACTCACTGAACTTGTCGCCCTGATGGCGCAAGTAGCTTTCGATTTGAAACTCAACATCTTGGGTTGAATAGCGATAGCCTGTGGCATTGTGTGTCACGGCATCGCGCAGTTCGCGGCCATTTTCTGCTGTGAGGTTGGGCGCGCTGGCCACCACCACCGCATGGGTTACGCGATTTGGATAGCGCAATGTCCATGACAAAGCTTGCATGCCACCCAAACTACCGCCCATGACGGCTGCCAAAGTTTGAATGCCCAAAGCATCTAGCAGTCTGGCTTGCGCATCGACCCAGTCTTCGACCGTGACAACCGGAAAATCCGCGCCATAAATTTCACCCGTGTCGGGGTGTGCATGCATGGGGCCGGTAGAGCCAAAGCAAGAGCCTAGGTTGTTCACACCAATGACAAAAAATCGATTGGTATCGACCGGCTTACCGGGGCCAATCATGTTGTCCCACCAGCCTTCACTTTTGGCCTGACCTTCGTAAACGCCAGCAACATGGTGCGATGCGTTGAGTGCATGGCAGATGAGAACTGCATTGGACTTGTCGGCGTTGAGCTGGCCGTAAGTTTCGTAGGCCAAGTGGTAGGCGCGGATGGTGGCGCCACTTTGCAAGGCAAGCGGCGCTTCAAAAAACATCGACTGAGGCGTGGCGATCAATGGCATAAAGGGGTTAACCCAAAAAAGCGGTTCGGCCAATTATCGGTGCATTAAAGCTTAGCGGGCGCAGCCTCATGGGCGATGACCTTTTGAGGTGCCTCAGGGTGCGTTTCGGGGGCTACAGCCTTTGAGGGGCCGCCCCACAAGGCCAAGCCGCCAAGCACCGCAAACACCACAGCAGATGTTCGGTGAACCCATTTAAGTGAAATTTTGCGAGTGATGGCGTCACCCAGCCAAACCACGGGGGCATTGGCCAGCATCATGCCAAGGGTGGTGCCTGTGACCACCCAAAACCAGCTGTTGAATTGAGCGGCCAACATCACGGTGGCCACTTGTGTCTTGTCGCCCATCTCGGCAATGAAGAAGGCTACCACTGTGGTTGCAAAAACGCCAAACCTGGGGCCTTTGTCGCTGGCCTCATTGTCTAGCTTGTCTGGCACCAAAATCCAAACCGCCATGGCCAAAAAGGAGCCGCCCAGCACCCAGCGCAAAGCTTCAGGTCCAAGCTGTGTAGTGACCCAGCTGCCAAGAGCGCCAGCCAATCCATGGTTGACCAAGGTGGCAACCAAAATGCCCCACACAATGGGCCAAGGTTTGCGAAACCGAGCCGCCAAAACCAGCGACAAAAGTTGAGTCTTGTCACCCATTTCAGCCAAGGCAACGATACCTGTCGAGACGAGAAAAGCTTCCATGGGCACATCATAGCCAAGCCCCAGTTCTGGCTAGGCCTGCTTTTTGCTTGATTTTGGTGCGAAACGCACAAATATGGTTTTTGTGCACCAAATTAACTCAAAAATAAATAGAGATCAACATGGAAGCACTAAAACAGGGCGCGGATGCGCTCTTTATTTTGTTGGGTGGCATCATGGTGCTGGCCATGCATGCTGGATTTGCCTTTTTAGAGTTGGGCACAGTGCGCAAGAAAAACCAGGTCAATGCCTTGGTCAAAATTTTGGTCGACTTTTCGGTGTCGACCGTGGTTTATTTTGTGGTGGGCTATAGCGTTGCATATGGCACCAGCTTTTTTGTGGGCGCCGAGCAATTGGCTGCCAAAAATGGCTATGACTTGGTCAAATTCTTCTTTTTACTCACCTTTGCCGCAGCCATCCCAGCCATTGTTTCTGGGGGCATTGCCGAGCGAGCCAAGTTTTGGCCGCAACTGATTGCCACGGCCTGCCTCGTGGGTTTTGTGTACCCTTTCTTCGAAGGCATTGTGTGGAACCAACACTTTGGTGTTCAAGCCTGGATCAAGGCCACCACCGGTGAAGAGTTTCATGACTTTGCCGGCTCTGTGGTGGTTCACGCCATGGGAGGCTGGATCGCTTTGCCAGCCGTGCTGCTGCTGGGAGCGCGTTACAACCGATACCGCAAAGATGGTGCGATCTCTGCGCATCCCCCGTCCAATATTCCTTTCTTGGCTTTAGGCGCATGGATTTTGATCGTGGGCTGGTTTGGTTTCAATGTGATGAGCGCACAAACACTCGACAAGATCTCAGGCTTGGTAGCGGTCAATTCTTTGATGGCCATGGTCGGCGGCACTTTGGCGGCTTTGTTGCTGGGCAAAAACGACCCCGGCTTTGTTCACAATGGTCCTTTGGCGGGCTTGGTGGCCGTGTGTGCAGGTTCTGACCTCATGCACCCCTTTGGCGCTTTGGCTGTGGGCGCGGTGGCGGGTGCATTGTTTGTGGTCATGTTCACGCTCACGCAAAACAAATGGCAAATTGACGATGTGTTGGGTGTTTGGCCATTGCACGGTATTTGTGGCGCTTGGGGCGGCATTGCCGCGGGTATTTTTGGATTGCAGTCATTTGGGGGTCTGGGTGGGGTGAGTTTCCAAGCCCAGTTGATTGGCACTTCGATGGGTGTGGCCTGGGCCTTGTTGGGCGGCACCGTGGTTTATGGCGTTTTGAAGCTGACTATGGGATTGAAGATGACCCCCGAAGAGGAATACGAGGGCGCAGACCTGAGCGTTCACAAAATCAGCGCCACGCCTGACCGCGAAGCCAGCTGGTGAACAGACAAAACAATGAGACAAAAAAACGTCTAATCCCAAGTATTTAAAGGCTTTTCAAAGAATTAACTTGCCAAAGCCTTTGTTTTGTGGCCCATAATGGCTAAGCACACGTCCAAAGGCCGTGTGCTTAGTTCGCGGTGTACAGGTGTCAGTTTCGCTTCCTTCCGAGGTTTTTGGGTTTGTTGATGCGTTTTTGGGGCTCCATCGCTTTTGTTTCTGTGTTTAGAGGAGTCCCTTTCAATGGGCAAAAAACTATACGTCGGCAATCTGCCGTACTCGGTTCGTGACGGTGATTTAGAGCAGGCCTTCGGCCAGTTCGGTTCCGTAACCAGCGCTAAAGTCATGATGGAACGCGACACAGGTCGCTCCAAAGGCTTCGGCTTTGTGGAAATGGGTTCTGATGAAGAAGCTCAATCTGCCATCAACGGCATGAACGGTCAGCCTTTGGGCGGTCGCAGTGTGGTTGTCAACGAAGCACGTCCCATGGAAGAGCGTCCTCCCCGTTCCGGTGGCGGTGGCTTTGGTGGCGGCGGTCGTCGTGAAGGCGGCGGCGGTTATGGTGGCGGCGGTGGCGGTGGCGGTGGCTACGGCGGTGGTGGTGGTCGTCGCGAAGGTGGCGGCGAGTCCGGTTTCCGCAGCCCTTATGGCTCTGGCCCTCGTGGTGGTGGCGGT
>JAJTGB010000041.1 GCA_021298995.1 Comamonadaceae bacterium
GTCCAGTCATTGCCCAAGCCGCCTGCAAATTTAGACAGCAAAGCGTTTTCTTTGATGGACTCGTAAATGCCGTCGAGGTCGTCGGGCACGGTGGTGAGGTAGCAGCTAGACAGCTGTGAACGCAAACCGGCGCTGTTAAATAGGGTGGGGGTGCTGGACATGAAGTCGAACGAAGACAACACTTCGTAGAACTCGATGGCGCGGGCTTCGCGGTCGGCTTCGTTCAGGGCCAGGCCCATGGCCACGCGCATGAAGAAAGACTGTGGCAGCTCAATGCGTGTTTTGCGCACGTGCAAGAAGTAGCGGTCGTACAAAGTTTGCAGGCCGAGGTAATCGAATTGCAGATCGCGTTCGGCCTTGAGGGCGGTGGCCAGCTTGCGCAGGTCGAATTGCAGGAGTTTTTCGTCGAGCAGGCCGTTTTCCACGCCTTTTTTCACATAGCCAGGGAAATAGTCGACATAGTGCTCAGCCATGTCTTTCAACAGCACTTCTTTGCCCAAGACTTCTTTGGCAATGGTGTGCATCAAAAGGCGTGCTGTGGCGTAGGTGTAGTCGGGGTCTTTTTCAATGAGGGTGCGAGACGCCAAGATGGATGCCTTGTACACCTCTTCCATGGGCACGCCGTCGTAGAGGTTGCGCATGGTTTCAGACACGATGGGATCGGGATGCACGTCTTTGCCCAAACCATGGCAGGCATTGACGATGAGGCCTTGCAAATAGTTGATGTCGAGGGGCACGCGTTGGCCGCCATCGATCACATGCAAAGTGGGGTGGGCGCTGACCGCTGCTTTTTCTTCTTTGATTTGGGCGCGCTCTTGGGTGCGGCGCTCGCGGTAGAGCACATAGGCACGGGCTACTTCGTGGTTGCTGCTGCGCATGAGGCCCAGTTCAACCTGATCTTGCACATCTTCAATGTGGAAGGTGCCGCCACCTGGGCGTGAACGCACCAAAGCGCGAACCACGGCTTGGGTAAGGCTGTCGACCACTTCGCGCACGCTGGCAGAGGCTGCGCCTTGGGTGCCGTGAACCGCCAAGAAGGCTTTCATGAGGGCCACCGCAATTTTGTTGGGCTCGAAAGGGACCACGGCGCCGTTGCGTCGAATGATTTGGTAATTGGCCAAAGCATGCACCGCGGTTGGCGAATTGGAGGAGGGGTGGGGGGTGCTCAGTAAGCTGGTGTTTGTTGGTGTTTGATTGAGCTCAATTTGCATAGCGTTCTCGGTGGTCAAGGGCGTTTCGGTTTTAATTTATTTTGGGTCGTCAAAAAGGGCGATTTGGATCATTTTCAATCGACCGTGTCTTTGGCGTTGGGACACTATATCTGGGGTCTGAGTTGAATACAAGCCACTAGGGGTAGTGTACAGGCCGATTGTGGGGTGCGTGAGACAGCCGTCTGTTGTGGGGGCTTTCACACTGTGCAATTTGCACTGTTTGGGGGCGTCAAAAGCATGCCTTGAAACACGCGTGAAATCTGCGCATTTTGAGAGAACATGAGAACTGGTGCGCTTCGGCTTGCATTTACCTTCGCAAAGGCTTGCAAATACATACTTTATTCAAAATGAAGCCAGTTCAGCGGGTATCGAAATGGGGGCAAGCAGGGGGTGAAAAAAATCAGAAAAAAATCAAAAAAATATTTTTCACTTTTGTGAAAATTTTTCAAAAATCGGGAAAGTACTGAGGCGGCCAGGCCACATTTTTTTGGAGCAGGGCCCAATCGAAACCAGGACCAGGGTCTTTTTTTCGCCCCGGTGCGATGTGTTCATGTCCAGCAATGTGCTGGATGGGGTAGGCCTCTGACAATGCAAGGCAGAGTTGAGCCAATTGAGCGTACTGCACAGCCTCAAATAGCTCGCCTTCCAAGCCTTCCAGCTCAATGCCAATGGCGTCGTCGTTGCAGTTGCTGCGGCCTCTGTAGCTTGACACACCCGCATGCCAAGCCCGTTGGTCACAACTGACAAACTGCCAAATTTTGCCGGTGCGCTCAATGAAGAAGTGCGATGAGACTTCCAAGCCTCGAATCGACTGAAAGTAGGGATGGGCTTCCCAATCGAGCTGATTGGTAAAGAGCTGCTGAACAGCGCCATTGCCAAACTCGCCGGGTGGCAGGCTGATGGAGTGAACCACAATCAAATCGATTTGGGCGCCGTCAGGGCGCTGACCAAAGTTGGGCGACTCGCATTTTTCGGCGCCCTGGTACCAGCCTTGTTGCCAAATACTCAAGTTCATGGGGATGAGCTTGGCGCTGACTTAAATGGCGCGATCGCCTGCGGCTTGGCGATGTGCTTCGGAGCAATAAGGCCCTGCTTGGCCCTTGAGCATGTCGGGCTCAGGCATGTGCAAGCCGCAGTGATGGCAAGCCAGCATGGGGCTGGGCTGCAAAGAGGTTTGACTGTTTGAGGCTTGTGGCCCCGCTTTGGCCGTGTCCTCGGCTTGTTTTTTTTGTTTTTCTTGAAGGGTGCGCAAACGATTTTTGCGCCACAACCAAACGCCAAACAACACAGCCAGTAAAAAGATCAAAAATTTCAAAGGGTGCGTCCCAAAATGACCTCAAGCACAAAGCGAGAGCCAGCGTAGGAGAACAACAGAAATGCCGAGCCTATGTAAAGAACCCGAACAGCTCGACGCCCACGCCAACCAAACTGAAGCCGCCCCACCAGCAAAGCGCCAAAGGTAAGCCAAGACATGATGGAGAACACCGTTTTGTGATCCCATTTCCATTCAGCGCCTGCCGCGCCATAAAGCTGCTCACCAAAAACAATGCCGGCAATGAGGGTCAGGGTGAGCAAGATGAAGCCGAGCAGCACAAACCGGAACATGAGCCGCTCTAGGGTAAGCAAGGGCAGACCGCTTTGGTTTTCGTTGCCCTTGCGAATTTCAATTTCGGCGCTGGTCATGAGGGCCGCATGCACCACTGCCGCGGCAAACATGCCGTAAGACGCAATGCCCAAAGCCCAGTGCAGGGGCAGCCAAATGGAAGCAGACACTTGAAGCGGTTTGCCAGGGAAGTACCAAGCCAAGGCAACTGCGGCACTGCCCAGGGCGGCCATGGCCCAACGCGCTTTGAGTTGGGGAAAGTATTGGCTTTCAACTGCGTAAGCGGTTAAAACCCACCAAACCGTGACCGACAAGGCGGGCGCAAAACCAAATCGGGGTGTTTCGCCCCACAAACCCGTGACCAGGGTGAAGCCGTGCAAAACCCAAGCCAGCCAGAGGGCGCGACGGGTCAAGCTGGCGCCCATTCGCTGCGCCACAAAAGCGGGAATGGCATAGGCGATAGCGGTTAAAACAGCTAACCACATCGCCAATTCGGGTTGACTGGCTAAAATCATGCTTCCTAGTTTAGCGTTTTGGGCCGCTGCAATCTGGCATTGGGCACAAAAGCTAACGGTTTATGAAAAATTTTCTTTATGGCCTCCGCCCTCACCGACAAACTCTCGCAGCTCGTTAAGCAAATCAGCGGACAAGCGCGGATCACTGAATCCAATGTGTCAGACATGCTGCGCGAGGTGCGCATGGCACTGCTTGAGGCCGATGTAGCGCTGCCTGTGGTGCGCGACTTCATTGCACGGGTCAAAGAAAAATCTTTGGGCCAAGAGGTGCTGGGCTCTCTCAAGCCGGGCCAGGCCTTGGTGGCCATCGTCAACCGAGAACTGGCCGCCACCATGGGCGATGGCGTGGCCGACATCAACTTGGCGGCACAACCCCCCGCCGTTATTTTGATGGCAGGTTTGCAGGGTGCGGGTAAAACCACCACCACCGCCAAGTTGGCCAAGCACCTGATTGAAAAGCGCAAGAAAAAAGTGCTGACGGTGTCGGGTGACGTTTACCGTCCCGCGGCCATCGAGCAGTTGAAAACCGTCACAGCGCAAGCCGGCGCTGAGTGGTTCCCCAGCTCCCCCGATCAAAAACCCTTAGACATTGCACGCGCCGCCATCGATTACGCGCGCAAACACTTCTTCGATGTGCTGCTGGTCGATACGGCAGGTCGCTTGGCCATTGACGAAGCGCTGATGGCTGAAATTCGCGAGCTGCATGCTGTTTTGAAGCCGGTCGAAACCTTGTTTGTGGTCGATGCCATGCAAGGTCAAGATGCTGCCAACACCGCCAAGGCCTTCAAAGATGCCTTGCCGCTCACGGGCATTGTGCTGACCAAGATGGATGGCGATTCGCGCGGTGGTGCGGCACTGTCAGTGCGCCAAATTACGGGTGCGCCCATCAAGTTTGCCGGTACCAGCGAAAAAATTGACGGCCTGGAAGTGTTTGATGCCGAGCGGCATGCCGGCCGCATTTTGGGCATGGGCGATATTTTGGCCTTGGTTGAGCAAGTCACGGCCGGCGTTGACATGGAGGCGGCACAGAAGCTGGCGGCCAAAGTCAAAAGCGGCACTGGTTTTGATTTGAACGATTTTTTGGCGCAAATTCAGCAAATGAAGCAAATGGGCGGCTTGTCGAGTTTGATGGACAAGCTGCCGTCTCAGTTGGCCGCTAAAGCGGGCAACATGGATTTAGGCAAAGCCGAAAAAGACATCGCGCGAAAGCAAGGCATCATTCACAGCATGACGCCCAAAGAGCGCAGCAAACCCGAGCTCATCAAGGCCACTCGCAAGCGCCGCATTGCCATGGGTGCCGGTGTTCAAGTGCAAGAGGTGAACCGCTTGCTCAAAGAGTTTGAGCAGATGCAAGACATGATGAAAAAAATGTCGGGCGGCGGCATGATGAAGATGATGAAGCGCCTCGGCGGCATGAAAGGCATGGGCGGTTTGGGTGGCCTTGGCGGCCTCGGTGGCGGGGGCGGCTTCCCCGGCATGAAGCGCTAAGCAGCATTGAAAATGGTCTTCGCCTTATTCTGGCAACACCAAGTCGCCGCGCAATGAATGTGACAGCGCGGTATTGATGCGCACATCGACCATCTGACCCACAAGGCGCATGCCGTTGGGGCCGGCGGGAAAGTTGACCACGCGGTTGCACTCGGTGCGGCCTGCCATTTCGGTGGCGTCTTTGCGCGCTGGGCGTTCTACCAAAATACGCTGCACCGTGTTGAGGCGAGTGTCGCCAATGCGCTTCACGTTGGCTTCAATGGTGGCTTGCAGGTGGTGCAAACGCTTCAGTTTGACCTCGTGCGGCGTGTCATCGTGCAAGTTGGCTGCGGGTGTGCCAGGGCGTGGGCTGAAGATAAAGCTGAAGCTGGTGTCGTAGCCCACATCTTCAATGAGCTTCATCATTTTGTTGAAGTCTTCTTCGGTTTCGCCGGGGAAGCCCACAATGAAGTCGCTGCTCATGGCCATGTCGGGCCTGATGGCGCGCAGTTTGCGAATGGTACTTTTGTATTCCATGGCGGTGTAGCCGCGCTTCATGGCCATCAAAATTCGGTCGGAGCCGTGCTGAACGGGCAGGTGCAAATGACTGACCAACTTGGGCACCTTGTCGTACACATCAATGAGGCGCTGTGTGAACTCGTTGGGGTGGCTGGTGGTGTAACGAATGCGCTCAATGCCAGGAATGTCGGCCACGTATTCAATGAGCAAGGCAAAGTCGGCAATCTCGGCTGTGTCGCCCATCTTGCCGCGGTAGGCATTGACGTTTTGACCCAGCAAGGTAATTTCGCGCACGCCTTGTTCGGCCAAGCCTGCTACTTCCACCAACACGTCTTCAAACGGCCTACTGACTTCCTCGCCGCGCGTGTAAGGCACCACGCAGTAGCTGCAATATTTGCTACAGCCTTCCATGATGGACACAAAGGCGGTGGGGCCGTCCATTTTGGCGGGGGGTAAGTGATCGAACTTTTCAATTTCTGGAAAACTGATGTCCACTTGGGGGCGTTTTTTGGCGCTGCGAGCGGCCAAAAGCTCGGGCAGGCGGTGCAAAGTTTGCGGACCAAACACCACGTCGACATAAGGTGCGCGTTTGATGATGTCGGCGCCTTCTTGGCTGGCCACGCAGCCACCCACGCCAATGAGCACACCACGTTCTTTGAGGTGCTTGACGCGGCCTAAATCGCTGAAGACTTTTTCTTGAGCCCGTTCGCGCACCGAGCAGGTGTTGAACAAAATGAGGTCGGCTTCTTCGACGTCTTGGGTGGGCTCATAGCCTTCGGCGGCCTTCATGACGTCTGCCATTTTGTCCGAGTCGTACTCGTTCATTTGGCAACCGAAGGTTTTGATAAATACTTTTTTGCTCACAAGAAACTCCAAGCGGTGACTGGTTTATATCCAGGGGCTGATGGAAGGTGTGCGCCATGGTGGCGCGCAGAAGAATGGCTGATTATCGCAGGGACTGTGGTGCGCCTTGAAATTTAGGCATCGCTTGTTTTTTGATAGAACATGGGGTAGTGACGCTGAACTACCGCACCATCGAGAGCCCAAGACATGCACTTGCCCACATGGGGCGGCGGTGTGGTGGGTACCTCGTCGGGCAGACCCGCTTGCTGGTTTCTAAATTGCCTTGCAGAGGGAATGGTTTGGTAGGCCGCAGTGGCCATGTTGAACAACATTTCGCGCAAATGGGTGCAACCCGCCGTACCGCCAATTCGAGCGTCAATGGCTTTGCGCCAGCCCGAACCCAATTTGCAGCCAATTAACAGGTGCATGCCTTGGGGTGCTTTGTCGCATTCTGGGTGCGGAATGTGAGCCATGTCGGTGAACACCTCGTGAATGATGAACTGGTCGTCAACCGTGAGGCGAATGCTCAAGCCATGAATGGGTTGTCCCGCTTCGCGCGGGCCTTGGCTTGGAATCACGAAGTTGTAGGTTTTGACGTCTGTGAGGGCGGCTTCAATGTCCCACATGCCGTCTTCTCGTTCAAAGCCGGAATAGACCACGGTGCGTGTGTGTGACAGTTTTCGGGAGGAGGGTGTTGGAAGTGCCACTGGCGGCCTCATCAATTTAAAGTTCAATGCCAGCATTATCGGTTTGATTTGGCCTGCGCCAATGTCCTATTGACAGATCATTGGGACTGATGAAACACTCGGAAAATGAATCAAAGTTTGCCCCTACCCCCATACAACGCCATTGGCGCTACCTTGGCGCAAAAATTGATTGCACGCGCGGCAGCGCAGTCCCATGTCAATGTGGGCGATGTGCTGACCTGCCAAGTTGACTTGGCCATGTTTCACGACTCCTCAGGGCCGCGCCGATTAAAGCCCATGCTGGCAGACATTGGCGCCCAAATTTGGGATCCCAACAAAGTGGTGTTGGTGCTCGATCACTATGTGCCTGCCAGGGATACAGATGCCGAAAAAATCATTCGCATCACCAGAGACGTGGCCAAAGAATGGCAGCTGCCCCACGTCATTGATTCTGAGGGCATTTGCCATGTGGTGTTGCCTGAGCGCGGTCACCTCAAGCCAGGTCATTTTTGTGTGGGAGGCGACTCTCACTCACCCACTGGTGGTGCATTTGGCACCTACATGTTTGGCATTGGCGCCACCGAAATGTTGGGCGTGGTGGCCACGGGTGAGATTTGGGTGCAAGTGCCGCAAACGCTCAGAATGCAGTGGCATGGCGCACTGCAGAAAGGCGTTTGCGCCAAAGACATGATGTTGCACATGATTGGCAAGTTTGGCATGAACGGCGGCAACTACCAAGCCGTTGAGTTTGCGGGCGAAACAGTTCGCAGCCTTGGCATGCAAGAGCGCATGACGCTGTCCAACATGAGCGCAGAGATGGGCGCTCAGGTGGGCCTGATTGCTGCCGACAACATCACGCGCGACTATTTGAAATCGGTGGGTGTTTCGCAGGAAGTCATTGAGCAGTGTGATTATTTCGAGACCGACGAAACGGCCGACTTTCAACGCTTTGATTTCGATGCCGCTCAGTTGAGTCCGCAGGTTGCAGCGCCGCACAGCCCCGAGAACACCAAAGCCGTGCGTGAGTTTGCGCACATCAAGCCCAGTGTGGCTTACATCGGTGCCTGCACGGGTGCCAAGTTGGCTGATTTGCGCGCTGCAGCCGAAGTCTTGAAGGGTCGCAAAGTGGCTGCCGGGGTGCAACTTATGGTTGCTCCAGCCAGTGCAAGAGATCAAGCGCAAGCACAGCGCGAAGGTGTGATGCAAATACTGATGGATGCCGGTGCCAGCGTATTGCCCAATGCCTGTGGTGCGTGCGCTGGTTATGGCGGTACTTTTGAAGAAGGTGCCACAGTCATTTCAAGCACGGCCAGAAACTTTCAAGGTCGCATGGGGCCGGCCAGCGTTCAGGTGTATTTGGCATCGCCCGCTACCGTGGCGGCGTCTGCCCTGCAGGGCCATATTGCCGATGTGCGTGAGGTGTTGGCATGATGCAATGCGCCGCAGAATATCGCAAAGTATGGCGTGTGGGGGCCAACATCGATACCGATGCATTGGCGCCAGGCGCCTATATGAAGCATGACATTGAGATCATTGCCGCCCACTGCTTAGAAGTTCAGCGCCCAGATTTTGCGTCTGCTGTGAAACCGGGCGATGTGTTGGTGGCAGGCCCCAACTTTGGCATTGGATCGTCGCGCGAGCAAGCTGCGGGCGCACTCAAACAACTGGGCATTGCGGCTGTCATTGCGCCATCCTATAGCGGGCTCTTTTTTAGAAATGCGTTTAACTTAGGGCTGTTGTTGCTCACCTGTCCCGAAGCAGAAACGCTGCAAGAAAACGCGCGCGTTCAGCTTGACTTGAAAGAGCAGCCTGAAGTGAAAACGGCGCAAGGCCAAATCCTGACATGCCATTCAGTGCCCTCTTTTTTAATGGACATGGTGCGTGCAGGGGGCTTGGTGAATGTCCTCAAACAACGCATGCTTTGCTCAAAAATGAATAGAAAAACGCAATGAACTCAAATTTGAACAATGCAAATTCTGGCGCATCTTCTTTGCCCCATCGCTTACAACAACCCAAAGCTTTGTTGGCCCCAGGGGTCTACGATGCGCTCAGTGCCTTGATTGCAGAGCAAGCAGGTTTTGAAGCTTTGTATTTGTCGGGTGCGTCCATTGCTTACACCCGTTTGGGACGCTCGGACATTGGCCTGACCACAGCCACTGAAGTGGCTCAAACCTTGTCAAATATCACCGACCGCGTGGCTTTGCCCGTGATCGTGGATGCCGACACCGGCTTTGGCAATGCCCTCAACACGCAGCGCACCGTGCGCGATTTTGAACGTGCAGGCGCGGCCATGATTCAAATTGAAGACCAAACATTTCCCAAACGTTGCGGCCATTTGGATGGCAAGGGTGTGGTGCCTGTGGCGGAGATGCAAGGTAAATTGAAAGCAGCCTTGGATGCTCGCCACAAAAGCAGCACATTGATCTTGGCGCGCACCGATGCCTTGGCTGTAGAAGGTATTCAGGCGGCTTTAGAGCGCGCAGAGGCTTACTTGGCTTGTGGCGTGGATGCTTTGTTCATTGAGGCATTGCGCACGCCCGAACAAATGCAACAAGCCTGCGATCAGTTTGCACACCGCATTCCCTTGTTGGCCAACATGGTGGAGGGCGGTCAAACGCCCATTCAGAGTGCATCCGAATTGGGTGATCGCGGTTTCAAAATTGTGATTTTTCCGGGTGGTACAGCACGCGCTGTGGCGCGCTCACTGCAAGCTTACTTTGGCAGTTTGAAAACACACCAAACCACCAACCCCTGGCGCGATCAAATGCTCAACTTTGATGAGCTGAATCAATTGATTGGCACGCCCGAATTGTTGGCCCTCGGAAAAAAATATGAGGGTCAATAAGCTTCAGCCATATTGCCGGTGCTGTTACTCAATTCCAGGAAACAGCGGCCATGTCATTGGCAAAAATAGGTGAGCTGGACCACAAGCCCTTCAAGCCCTTTTTGTAAACCGCTGTGTTGGTGGCGTTGAACAAAAACACATTGACGGCATCGTTGGCAATCATGCGCTGCATGTCGCCAAAGAGCTTGGTGCGGTCTTTGGCGCCGGTGGTGGCCGAATGCTTGGCAGCCAAGTCGCGAAAGGCTTTGCTGTCGTAGCCCCAGTAATAATTGGGGTTGGCGTAGGCCATGTAGTCGAGCGGCTCGACGTGGTTAATAACCGTGAGGTCAAAGTTGCCTTTGAAGGTGCCGCCCAACCATTGGGCCCACTCGACGTTTTCAATTTTTGCCACGATGCCCACTTTGGCCAACTGCGCTGCCAAAATTTCACCGCCTTTGCGGGCGTAGGGTGGGGGTGGCAATGTGAGTGTCACATTCAAGGGAGTTTGAACGCCGGCTTCTTTGAGCAAGGCTTTGGCTTTTTCGGGGTCGAAAGCATACTGGCCGGTGAGGTCTACATAGCCTGCATCGGTGGGTGCCATGTGGCTGCCAATGGGCTTGGCCAATCCCTCGAACACGCCATCAATGAAAGCCTTTTTGTCAATGGCATGCGACAGGGCGCGGCGCACGCGGACATCGTCAAAGGGTTTCTTTTTGTTGTTGATGGTCATGATGCCTTTGCCGGCTGTGCTGCCCAATTCCACCATGAAGCGCTTGTCGTTTTGAAATTGTTTCAAGCTTTGGGGCGATTGAAAGCGCGGCATGCCATCGATGTCGCCAGCCAGCAGTGCCGCCACTTGCGCAGACGAGTCGTTGATGAAGCGGAAGGTGACTTTTTTGAGCTTGACGTTGGCTGCATCGCGGTAGCCATCCCACTTGGACAAGGTCACAGCGGTGCCCTTGGCCCAGTTTTCTAATTTGAAAGGGCCCGTGCCAATGGGCTTGGTGGCCGCAGTGTCGGCTGAATTGGGGTGCAAGATGACGGCGGTGTTTTCACCCATGCGGAATAAGAAATTGCCATCGGGGTTGGCGAGCACCAAGACCACAGTATGTGCATCGGGTGTGGAGATGTGACTGATGTTGTTGAACACAGCGCCTTTGGCTTTGTTGGTGCTCTTCTCGGCCTTGGCACGTTCAAAGCTGAACTTCACAGCCGCCGAGTCGAAGGCGGCGCCGTCTTGAAACTTCACGCCTTTGCGCAGTTTGAAGGTGAAGGCTTTGCCGTCAGCATCCATGACCCAGCTTTCCGCCAACAAAGGCGTGACGGAGCCATCGACATTGATTTTGGTCAGGCCTTCGAGGATGTTGTAGTGCACCACTTCACCAATGGCAGCGGCCGGCGCGGTGGTGGGATCTAGGCTGGTGGGCTCCAAAATCATGCCTACCACCACACTGTCTTTTTTGGATTGCGCATGAGCGCAAGGGTTGACAAGCATCATGCTGGCAGCGGCCACCAGCGCAAAACCAAATTGGCCCAGTTGGCGACGTGTTGAACGAGGTAACTGCGTCATGAAAAAATCCTTCATCAAAAAATTAGACCGCATTTTGCAATGCTTCAAATGTGAGATTGTGAATCACTGCAAAAGCCCTGGTATGGCGGACAGCAATGTTTGGGTATAGGGGTGATGGGGGCGTTGAAAAATGGCATCAGCTGAACCGGCTTCCACCACCTGCCCGTGCTGCAAAACAATCACATCGTCGCACATGAGGTTGATGACAGCAAGATCATGGCTGACAAACAAATAGCTTAAACCAAAACGATCTTGCAAGTCCATCATAAGGTTGAGCACTTGGGCCTGAACCGAAACGTCTAAGGCACTCACGGGCTCGTCGGCCACAATGAGGGCAGGCCGAGTGATCAGGGCCCGGGCAATGGCAATGCGCTGGCGTTGACCCCCCGAAAATTCATGGGGGTATTTGTCGAGGTCTGAAGGCCGCAGGCCAACTTCTGAAAGGGCTTCGGCGGCAAGGTCTTTTAAATCTGAGGTGCTGAGCGACTGACCTGAAACGCCGTGAAGCTGGCTGTGCAAAGGCTCCGTCACAATGCGCAGCACTTTTTGCCGAGGATCGAGCGAGCCATAGGGGTCTTGGAAAACCATTTGAAAATCGCTGCGCGCAGCTTGTAAATTCGCTTGCGGCAGGGCATTCAAGTCTTGCCCTTTGAAAATGACCTGACCTTGTGTGGGTTTTTCAAGGGCCATGACCAATCGAGCCAAGGTCGATTTGCCAGAACCCGACTCGCCCACAACGCCCATGCTCTTGCCAGCCATGAGTTGAAAACTGACATTGTTCAAGGCTTGAATGTGTCCAGCCTTGGCAAACACAGACGGCCTGGGCAAAGCATATCGCTGACTCACTTGTTGCACGTCTAACAAAATTGGCGCAGTACGGGTCATACAGATGCCCCCAACTTTTGCCAATGGGGGCAGCGCACCCAATGCGAATCATCCGGACGGGTCTTGGGGGCTTCTGGCACCAGTTCAAGCTGTGGCAAAGCCTGTCTGCAACTGTCTTTCACATAGCTGCATCGATCGGCAAAAGCGCAGCCTGATGGCCAATTGAAAATATCAGGCACATTGCCCGCAATGGTTTGCAGTCGTGTGCCGCGTTTCAAACCCAACTGGGGACGCGCGGCAAACAGGCCCTGTGTATAAGGGTGCGCGCGCATGCCAAACAAAGCTTCGGTGGGCGCACTTTCAACCACAGTGCCACCGTACATCACCATGACACGCTGTACTTGATCGCGCATGAGCCCCAAGTCGTGGCTGATCAGCAGCAGGCCCATGCCGTCTTCGGCCACCAATTGGCGAATCAAGCCCAACACTTCTTTTTGCACCGTGACATCCAGCGCGGTGGTGGGTTCGTCGGCAATCAGGATGTCGGGTTTGCAGGCCAGCGCCATAGAGATCATGACGCGCTGGCGCTGCCCGCCCGAGAGTTGATGCGGATAGTTGTCGATTCGCTCACGCGCCCGGGGCAATTGAACGCGTTCTAACAATTCAAGGGCACGGGCTTTGGCTGAAACCAAATCCATGCCCTGATGCAACTGAAGTGGCTCGGCAATTTGCTTCCAAATAGGATGCAAGGGGTTGAGCGCGGTCATGGGTTCTTGAAAAATCATGGCCATGCGCGCACCGCGCAGCTTGCACAAACCGTCGTCGTCCAGGGCAGTGAGCTCGGTGCCATTGAGTGCGATCGATCCAGAGACGGTGGCACCATTGGGCAGCAATCCCATGATGGCCAAGGCGGTGAGTGATTTGCCACAACCGCTCTCACCAATCAATCCCAAGGTTTCGCCGCGCTGC
>JAJTGB010000042.1 GCA_021298995.1 Comamonadaceae bacterium
TCACTTTCGTGTCCGGGCAAGCTGCACACGACGGTTTCGCCGTGCACACGCAACTGCGCAATGGCAGAGCGCAGATCAACCCGTGTCCCCCAAGGCGCACGAATGGCCGCTTTCAGACTCAGTTGTGGCACAACGCCTACCCACTGTTTCAGGTCAAGACTAAAACCCACAGCAGGCCGATCTCGACCAATTTCATGGCCAAACACAGCGCCAACACCGTCGTAGCGCCCCCCTCGAACTACTGCGTCACTGGCACCTTTGGCGTAGATGGCAAAACGCAAGCCGCTGTAATAAGCATAGCCACGGGCATCTGCCAAATCAAATTGGAAATTCACTTGGGGCAATTGCTGGCTTAACCATTTCAACTGCTCAATGGCAAGTTTGATTTGAGGTTTAGAGGGTAATTTTTGCAGCGCAAGGTCTAGGACAGAGATGTCACCGTAAAGGTCGATCAGATGAAAAAGGCCCGCCTGAATATCTGCAGGGAAGTTCTGAGTTAAATCAGCCAAAGATGAAGCATTTTTGCTAGCCAATGCCGCATAAACATTGCCGCGCATGTCATCTGTGAGGGCGATACCCTCCAACAAGCTGCTCACAATTCTGGCATCTGCTAGGTCGACTAAGACCTCACCCATTTGAGCCGCCTGCAAACAATCAAGAGCCAGCTGCAATACTTCCAGATCGGCCTCAAGGCCCGCATGACCAAAAATTTCGGCGCCCAGTTGCAAGGGCTCTCGTGTGGCGTGGGGCCGGTCGGGCTGGGTATGAAGCACAGGACCACAGTAACAAAGGCGCGTCACGCCCTTGCGGTTTAGCAAATGAGCATCAATGCGGGCTACTTGGGGGGTTGTATCGGCCCTTAACCCCATCAATCGGCCTGATAGTTGGTCGACCAATTTGAAAGTCTGAAGATCAAGGGCTTTGCCAGTCCCCGTTAACAAGGACTCGATGTGCTCAAGCAGAGGGGGCGACACCAGCTCAAAGCCATAGCTACGAGAAGTGTCTAAAAGCAATCTTCGGAGTTCTTCGATGTGCCTGGCTTCGGAGGGCAAGACATCAGCGATGTGATCCGGCAGGACCCAAGCGGACATGGCAATCAGGGAGGCTGACCGAAAAATCGAATTTGCCCGTCTTCCAGTTGCAAGAGCTGGGTAAACATTTCGCGCCATTTGGGAGGGGAAATGAGGGGCAAAAGCCCCTCCAAAATCAGAACCAGCGCAATGGCAACCAGGACCGCAGACCAAAAAGACACTTACTTCTTGACAGCCTGGGCGGGTTGGACAGGCTGAGCTGCTGCTGCAGGCGCTGTGTTGCCACGCATGGTTCGGAAGAAATCAGAGCCGCTAGGATCTAAAACCATGACGTCGCTCTTCTTGGCAAAGCTGGCTTTGTAAGCATCGAGGCTTCTGTAAAACTGAGCAAATTGGGGGTCACGGCCAAAAGACTCGTTGTAAATTCTGGCCGCTTGAGAGTCGCCCTGCCCTTTGATTTTTTGCGCGTCGCGGTAAGCGTTGGCAATGGTGACCTCCCGCTGGCGATCGGCATCGGCCCTGATTTTTTCACCCTCAGCAGCACCCGTAGACCGAAGTTCATTGGCAACGCGCTTGCGCTCAGCTTCCATGCGGCGATAAACCGATTCGGTAATGGCATCGACATAGTCTGCGCGGGTAATGCGAACATCAACCACATCCACACCCCAAGGCTTGTCCCCACGGACCTTTTCAAGCACTTCGCGTTTGACGTCGTTCATCAGAACATCGCGACTCAAGGAAAGCAGATCTTTGACGGTCCGTTTGTTGATTTCTTCTTGAAAAGCATTTCGAACCACACGATTCAATTGATTGGCACCCGCTTTTTCATCCAAGCCCACATTGCGAATGTAGGCCAATGGGTCGGTAATGCGCCAACGCACATACCAATCGATCACAACCCTTTGCTTTTCTGCAGTGAGCATTGGCTCGGTGTCTGGGCTATCGAGCGTTAATAAACGCTTGTCAATGTAGGTGACGTTTTGCAAGGGCGGTGGCAGCTTGATGTTCAAGCCTGGCTCAGTGATCACTTCTTTAATTTGCCCCAACGCATAGACCACACCAAATTGCCGTTGATCGACCACGAACAACATGGAGCTGGCCAATGCCAAAACCAGCAGCAGGGATGAAACCCATATTCCAATACGATTCATTTTGCTGCTTCCTTAACGAATTTCACGGTCTCGAGTGCGCTGACTTTCGCGCGATCGAAGATCCTGTGGGGCACTGCTGGGGACGGCAGCTGGGGGATTGGCACCAGGGGTACCGGCTTGCTCTGTAGGGGCTGAGCCAGCCACAGGCGCTGCTGTCATTTGCATCAACTTGTCAAGTGGCAAATACATGAGGTTGGAGCCTTGTTTGCTGTCGACCACCACCTTGGTCACGTTGGTGTAGATTTGTTGCATAGCGTCCAAGTACATGCGGTCGCGCGTCACTTGAGGTGCCTTTTGGTACTCGGGCAAGATGGCTTTGAATCGCTGCGAATCACCTTCTGCTTGAGCCACAATTCGCTCGCGATAGGCTTGTGATTCTTCTTTCAAGCGAGAGGCCGCACCTACCGCACGAGGTATCACATCGTTGGCGTAAGCTTGTGCTTCATTCTTGGCACGTTCGCGCTCCTGGCCTGCTTTGAGAACATCGTCAAAGGCTGCCTGAACTTGCTCAGGGGGACGAACACCGCCTTGTTGCAGGTTAATGCCAACCACTTCGATACCCACTTTGTAGCGGTCCAAAATATTTTGCATCAGCGCACGAACGCGCGGTGCTATTTGATCGCGCTCTTCTGCTAAAGCAGAGTCCATTTTCATTTTGCCAACAACTTCCCGAACAGCTGTTTCAGCCGCCTGAACAACGGCCTCTGTTGGATTTTTGCTTTCAAACAAATAAGCACGTGCATCGTTCAAGCGGTATTGAACGGCAAACTTAATTTCCACAATGTTCTCATCTTCCGTCAGCATGGCGGACTCACGCAGTCCGGTGGCTTTGATGACGTTGTCACGGCCAATGTCGACTGAGCGAATTTGGGTCACAAAAACCAGTTCATGCTTTTGCATGGGGTAAGGCAGACGCCAATTGAAACCCGCACCCACAGTTGACTTGTATTTGCCAAACTGAGTGATCACAGCTTGTTGTCCCTCTTGGACAATGAAGAAGCCTGTACCTAGCCAAATCAAAACAAACGCACCCAAAATAACGCCAACACCCAAGTTGCGAAACACAGGCGGCAGGCCACTGGGCGGTGTGCCATTGGGTTGTCCTCTGTTGGGCGGACCACCATTTTTGCCTCCCAAGAACTGGGCAAGCTTGCGATTCAGATCACGCCACAATTCGTCCAGGTCGGGCGGACCCGAAGATTGGTTGGGACGGTTTGATCCATTGCCCGAGTTGGGTTGTTGGGAATTTGAGGGATTGTTTTGATAGCCATTCGATCCCGACGTATTGCCAGGGGAATTTGCGCCATCTTGGCCATCAGAAGGTGGCTTGTCATCGCCTCGGCCCCAGCGCGGATCGTTCAAATTGAACATGCCGCGAAGGCGCTGAGGCAAAACTGACCAACCAAATACACGGTGTTTGAAGTTCATTCGTTTTTCTACGTTTTTATCTGATCAGTGTGATTGTGCACAAACAGTGGGCTGATTATGCGAAATCATCTGAATTTTCCCCGAAATTATCAAGGGCAAAGCGCGGATCCGCCAGTGTTTCGGGTTCTGAATTGATTTGGCTGACTTCTTCTGCCAACATCTTGCGCAAATCTGACAAACCTTCTCCCGTTTGGGCGCTGACAAACAAGCGCCTCAAGCCCAACCCATCTACTTCATACAAGTCCATGCGCTGTAGTGGTTGACGCTCTAAAGGCAAATTGTCTATTTTGTTAAAAATGAGCCATTGAGGAACCTCCGAAGCGCCAATTTCATGGAGCACGCGCTTGACCTCGGCCATCTGCTCAGGAAAGTTGGGATTGGATGCATCCACCACATGCAACAACAAATCGGCGTCAACGGCTTCCTGCAAAGTGGCTTGAAAAGCGTCTATCAAACCATGTGGCAAATCTCGAATGAAGCCGACAGTGTCTGAAACAGAGGCGCTGCGCCCTGCTTCACCCAAATACAGCTGTCGGGTGGTCGTGTCCAGGGTTGCAAACAACTGATCAGCCGCATAGGCGCGGGCTTTGACCAAGGCATTGAACAGGGTCGACTTGCCAGCATTGGTGTAGCCAACCAGCGACACGTTGAATGAATTTCGACGGTCTCTTTGCCGTCTTTGGGTCGAGCGTTGCTTTTTAACTTTGGTGAGGCGTTCTTTGGTGCGCTTGATGGCATCGTTGATCATGCGGCGGTCAAGTTCAATTTGAGTCTCTCCGGGACCGCCACGCGTGCCAATGCCACCCCTTTGACGCTCAAGGTGAGACCATCTGCGAACCAAGCGTGTGCTGAGATACTGCAAACGCGCCAGCTCGACTTGCAATTTGCCATCGTGACTTCTAGCGCGCTGCGCAAAAATTTCAAGAATAAGCAGCGTTCTGTCGTTGACCGGCAAACCTAAATGACGCTCTAGATTGCGCTGTTGAGCCGGACTCAAGGACTGGTCAAACAGGACTTCCTTTGCGCCCGTTTGCTCAGCCATGAATTTAATTTCATCGGCTTTGCCAGAGCCCACAAAAAGAGCGGCATCTGGGGCTTTTCTTTTGCAGGTGATTTTGGCAACGGGTTTGAGGCCCGCGGTCAGGGCCAATTGGCTCAACTCATCCAAATCTGCATCGAAATGCGGCAAGCCAAAGTCGACACCCACCAGCAAGGCGGGGGTAATGTCAACCGAATCGCTGTTCAAAAGAGAGTTTAGGTCGAAGAATCATCTGGCTCGGCATCTAAACCGGGCAGATTGACCGCGCGTCCAGGCACGATGGTCGAAATAGCGTGTTTGTAGACCATTTGGGTCACTGTGTTGCGAAGCAACACCACGTATTGGTCAAATGATTCGATTTGACCTTGGAGTTTGATGCCGTTGACCAAGTAAATGGACACTGGCACGTGTTCTCTGCGTAGCGCGTTGAGGAAGGGATCTTGCAAAAGTTGCCCTTTGTTGTTCACGATATTCTCCGTGTTCTGAATTGTTTTAAGGGTTTTACCTTAACACATCGCAAGGTCCAAATTGAACAAAGCCTTTTGAAAAAACTGACAAATCAGTCCGAATCCTTGTCGGCGTAAGGATTTTGTGAGGTTTTCATTTCAATTCGAAGCGGAGTTCCAGACAAATCAAAGGCCTTGCGGAACCGGCCCTCCAAGTAACGTTTGTACGTTTCGGTTACATGCTCGAGCGAGTTGCCATGGATCACAATGACCGGTGGGTTCATGCCGCCCTGGTGTGCATAACGCAATTTGGGCCTGAACATGCCCCCCCTCTGAGGGCTTTGAAATTGCACAGACTCAAGAAGTAAGCGGGTTAAAACAGGGGTGGTCATTTTGACCATAGCCGATTTGTGCGCTTGGGTGATAGAGTTCCAAACGGGCCCTAAACCTTGGCGTTTTTTGGCTGAAATAGTGTGCAAATTGGCAAATTTTAAAAAAGGCAAACGACTTTCAATTGATCGGTGCACCAGCTCGCGTTGGTACTCATCTACTGCATCCCATTTATTGATTGCCAACACCACCGCACGACCGCTGTCCAAGATAAAACCTGCAATATGGGCATCTTGCTCGGTGACGCCCTGCGTGGCGTCCAACAGAAGCAAAACCACATTGGCAGACTCGATGGCCTGCAATGTTTTCACCACCGAAAATTTTTCGATGGCTTCAAACACTTTGCCCTTGCGGCGCAATCCCGCGGTGTCGATCAGCTCAAACTTTTGTCCACCTCGTTCAAATGGAACGGTAATGGCATCGCGGGTGGTGCCAGGCATGTCAAAGGCCACCAAGCGCTCCTCGCCCAACCAAGTGTTGATCAAGGTTGACTTGCCCACATTGGGCCGCCCAGCCACTGCCAGCTTCACGATACTCAAATCTTCTTCAAGATCGGTGTCGTCGTCAGGCAACATGAGTGGATCCAAAGCCAATTCAACAAGGCTGCGCACGCCTTGACCATGTGCCGCCGACACGGGAATGACATCACCTAACCCGAGCTCGTAAAACTCACTGATTTGAACGCCCTCTCGCATGCCCTCGGCTTTATTGGCAACCAGCAAGCAAGGCTTGCCAATGCGCCTTAGGTACTTGGCAATGTCGTGGTCTTGCGCCGATACGCCCGCTCTGGCATCCACCACAAACACAACCACATCGGCTTCAGCCACTGCTTGTTGGGTTTGTTTGGCCATTTCTTTGTAAATGCCAGCACTGGCATCAGGCTCAAAACCACCCGTGTCAATGACGATATATTCGTATCGGCCTTGTCGACCTTGACCATAATGGCGGTCACGCGTCAGCCCCGCAAAATCGGCGACGATGGCATCGCGAGTTTTGGTGAGTCTGTTGAATAAAGTGGACTTGCCCACATTGGGGCGTCCGACCAAGGCCAGTACGGGTTTCAAATCTATCTTTCAGCAGTGCTTTATTCAGCACGCAAGGCTTGAACCAAGCCGCTACGGGTGACAACAACCCAGTTTTGACCAACTCGAACAGGTGTCATTGCGACGCCAGAGGCATCAACTTGAATGCGCCCCACAATTTGACCGTTGTTGGCATCGAGCCAATGTATCCAGCCCAGCGCGTCACCCACAATTAACTGCCCAGAGTGCCAGTTGAGCGCTGTTGGGCCCCGAAATCTCAAGACTTCTGATTGCCATGCGACTTGACCACTGCGAGCTTGCCAAGCCACCAATTTACCGTCAGATTCTGAACCGAAAACAGCAACGTCACTGCCAGTCAAACCAACATGGCCTTGGGCCGGGCGAGACCATAGATTGCTGCCCTTGATGGCGTCGATGCATGTCACAGATGTCTGGAAAGAACGGGCACATATGACATTGTTGACACGCGAAACGCCAGACACCAAATCGGTCAAGCGTTCAATTTCATTCGTGCCACGAGAGAAGCCCATGTTGACTTCCCACTTGGCAACCCCATTCCCAGGATTCATTGCGACCAAGCGACCTGAAATACCTACCAACAGATTGTCTTGGAATGAAGTCAAAATACCAGATTGGTTTAAAACCAAGGGGTCGCCAGACCTCTGCTGACTCCACAACCTCTGCCCGCTAGCGCCATCAAAGGCCATCACTGTTCGGTTGGCCGTTAAAACAAACACGCGACCACCAGCAACCAAAGGTGATGTGAATGAAGATGCCGGCAGTTTGACTCGCCAAATGACCTTGGCTTGTGACATGGCGATCAATTCATTGGCTTGACTGATCACGGCGTAACGCTCACCGTCACCGCCAATACCTGCAGCAATGGGCGTGTTTAAAGCAATTCGCCAAGTCTCAGTGCCGTTGGCAGGATTGAGCAAACTGACCAAACCAGAACTTGTGACCAAGGCCAACTGACCTGCGCTAAGGTTGTGACTCAAGTTGGCACTGAAGGGGCTAAGTTGGACAGACCAAATTTTTTGAGCTGCTACCTTCGCATTGAACTCAGCCAAAGCAGTCGGTTTGGGTTTTTCAGAGGTGCTTGAACAAGCCACCAAGCCCAAAAGTAAAACACCCAAGCAAGCCTGGCTTAAGCGCTTTGTCCATTGGCCTTTGCACCCTACTTGGCTGCTCACTGAATTCATGGAGATGCGCCTTTCTGTGGCTCTGGGTTGACACCCAGCGCATTCAACTTGGCGGCCACCAATCGTCTGTACTCTGGATTGTCTTCAAGTTGTCGCCAGGCATCGCTATAGGCTTTGATGGCATCTTGCGGTTTGTTCTGCACGGCATGGATATCACCCTGAATATCGGCGGCCAAACCAGCAAAAGCGGGGTCAAACGGTTTGGCAAGCGTTTTGAGCGCCTGCTCGTAAGACTTGTTTTGGGATTGCAAGTTGGCCAATCTCAAACGCGCCAGCTGTGCACTTCCTGGATCAGAGGCCTTTTCACTGGCCCACTCGAGTGCGGCAGTGGCTGGTTCGGATTTATCGGCCATCTGGAATGACTTGGCAGCCAACAAAGCAGATTGAGCAGCAAATGTGGTGCCAGGAAAACGATCTTTCATGTCGTTCCAAGCCCGTTCGAGCTTGGCGACATCGCCAGACTGTGCTGACTTTTCGACTTCATCAAAAAGTGCAGAGGCCTTGGAAGACTGTTGTCGCTGCCAGTATTGATAGCCGTTCCAAGCCGCATACGAGCCCATCACCGCAATTAAAAGCCAGGTGATGACGTTGCCATACTTTTTCCAAAAGTGCTTGAGTTCGTCAATTTGCTCTTGTTCTTCGAGGTTAAGTTGTGTTGCCATATTCAATTTTGATTCAATGGGGGGATTGTAGGCTGTGCGCCCATGTTTCCAAGGAGTCTAGAGATTCTGATCTTTGCGCGCCATTGCCATCTCGCAAAGACTTCACTGAAACCTTGTTTTGAGAGAGCTCATCTGCGCCAAAAATAAGGGCGTAAGCAGCGCCGCTGCCATCGGCTTTTTTGAACTGGCTCTTCATGCTGCCCACCCCCTCACCAGAACCTGCATGCATCTGAACCTTGATGCCAAAGGCTCGCAAAGATCGGAGGTATTTCAAAACCAGGGGCAAACTGCCTGCGTCAGGCACGATGGCGTAGGCATCAGGCACCGCGTCGGGTGGCAGTGCACCCTGCTCTTCTAGCAGGGCCAAAACTCGCTCCAGGCCCAAGGCCCAACCCACAGCAGGCGCTGGTTTACCGCCCACTTGCTCAATCAAATAATCGTAACGACCGCCACCACAGACAGTGCCTTGAGAGCCCAACTGATCGGTGATGAACTCAAACACGGTGAGGTTGTAGTAATCCATCCCCCGAACCAAGCGAGGGTTCAAGGTGTAACGAACGCCATTCATGTCCAGGATTTGTCGCAAGGCATTGAAGTGTGCCAATGAAACTTCGCCTAAAAAATCCATCAGCTGGGGAGCAGACTCAACCACTTCTTTCATAGCTGGATTTTTGGTGTCTAAAATTCGAAGCGGATTGGTATACAAACGACGTTTGGCATCTTCGTCCAGCACGTCTGGGTGTTTTTCAAAGTGTGAAATCAGGGCAGCACGGTGCGCCAATCTCTCTGGGGGTTGACCCAGACTGTTGAGCTCCAAGCGAACATCTTTCAGGCCAATGGCTTGCCATAAATCGTGCGCCAACAAAATGACTTCTGCATCAATTTCTGGCCCTTGGAAACCCAGAACCTCAGCGCCAATTTGATGAAACTGCCGATAGCGGCCCCGCTGAGGACGCTCGTGTCTGAACATCGGCCCCATGTAATACAAACGCTTGCCGCCTTCGTAAAGCATGTTGTGTTCAACCACCGCGCGAACAACACCGGCGGTGCTTTCGGGACGCAAGGTCAGGGCTTCACCATTCAATCGATCTTCAAAAGAGTACATCTCTTTTTCAACGATGTCGGTCACCTCCCCCAAGCCACGCACAAACAAGGCGGTGGGCTCAACGATCGGTGTTCGAATATTGCGATAAGCGTATTGAGCCATCAAGGAACGAACCTTGCTCTCAAGCCACTCCCATTTGGCAGATTCGCCGGGCAGCACATCGTTCATGCCCTTGACGGCTGATAACTTTTTAAATGCACCCACTTTTGAAGAGTCTTTGGATTGAATGTCGGACATACGAATTAAGGGATGGCTTTTGAAGCAGCGCCAAAACGATTGTCGATGTATTGCTCGACCAAAACTTGAAACTCTTGCGCAATGTTGTCACCACGCAAGGTGAGTTTTTTCTCGCCATCGATAAAGACGGGGGCTGCTGGCGCTTCGCCGGTTCCTGGCAAACTGATGCCGATGTCGGCATGCTTGCTTTCACCAGGGCCGTTGACGATGCAGCCCATGACCGCCAGTTTTAAATTTTCGACACCTGGGTAACGGCTTCGCCATACAGGCATTTGGGCGCGAAGGAAATCATCAATTTGTTTGGCAAGTTCTTGGAAAGTGCTGCTGGTGGTTCGACCACAGCCAGGGCATGCCGTGACGCTGGGTACAAAAATTCGAAGGCCCAAGGACTGAAGAATTTCAGAGGCAATGACAACCTCCTGAGTGCGTGATTCGCCGGGTTGGGGTGTGAGCGAAACGCGAATGGTGTCGCCTATTCCCTCTTGAAGCAAAATAGACAAGGCCGTGCTGGAAGCCACAGTTCCTTTGGTACCCATGCCCGCCTCGGTCAGGCCTAAATGCAACGAGTAGTCTGTGCGTTTTCCCAATTCGCGGTAAACCGCGATCAAATCTTGAACGCCTGAAACTTTGCATGACAAGGTAATTTGCTCACGCGCCATGCCCATCTCATGGGCTTTATTGGCAGATGTGATGGCGGAGGTAATGAGCGCCTCGTACATCACTTGACGAGACTCCCATGGTATAGGGCGTTGGCTGTTTTGGTCCATGAGTTCGGCCAACAACTCTTGGTCGAGACTGCCCCAATTGACGCCAATGCGAATGGGCTTGTCCCAGCGCATGGCCGCTTCAATCATTTGCCCAAATTGAATGTCGTGCTTTTCGCCTTTGCCAACATTGCCAGGATTGATTCGGTATTTGGAAAGGGCTTCTGCACATGCGGGATGGTCGCTCAGCAAGCGGTGGCCGTTGTAGTGGAAGTCACCGATGAGGGGAACATCGATGCCCATTTTGTCTAGCTGATCTCGAATGTGTGGAACGGCCTCGGCTGCCTCTGGGGTATTGACAGTGATGCGGACCATTTCCGAACCCGCCAAGGCCAGTTCTTTGACTTGAATGGCTGTGCCGATGACATCGACTGTGTCGGTGTTGGTCATGGACTGAACTCTAACCGGGGCTTGTCCACCCACCGTGACGATTCGATTCCCCCAAACCACTTTGGATTGGAGGCTTTTTCGTGCCAACGGAACTGCTGCAGGAATAGCTTGGGCGATGAGATTAGATGGCATGTCTTGGGACCCTCTCAATTCGAAGAATTTGGAACTGTGCTTGTTTTGCTTGTTGAGCTGTTTGGGGCTGGGCTTTCAAAAACCATGGCTTTGGGAGGTTCAGATTGCTGATTCTCGTTGGCCACAGGTTCTTGAGCAGGGGGCATGGTGGGAATGACTTCTGTCACGGCCGGTTGTGGTTTTGTTTGAAGGACATGCAAATGCCACTCAGATGAATAGCCAAAAAGCAAGATGCCAGTCGCCAAAATGAGGAACCACCATTTAAGTCCACCAAAGGCAAGCCCCTTGGAAGAAAGACGGCTTCGATTGGATTGCGGGCCTGATTCGTTGTTCGGGTCAATCAAATGCAATGGCTTTAAACCATTGGTCATTTGCGGCATCAGGGACAACACTGTGTCTGCGTCTATTTTTAAAATTCGACAAATTTTGGCGGCCAAGGCGCGCGCAAAAACGGGTTCCATCAGTGCTTGGTATTGATCTGCTTCGAGGGCTTCAAGCTGCTTGATGCTGACTTTGAGGTTGACAGAAAGGACTGCCAAATGCATACCAGACTTTTCTCGGGCAGCCTTCAAAATGCCACCAGCAGAGGTTGGCACGGGTGGCACGGGTGGCACGGGTGGCATATGCGCCATTGCCGATGCCTCAACAGACTCACTCATGAAAAGCCTTGTTGTGAAAGGCATCCGATGGAGCCAAATTTGAATAAGAAAGTACCAACATCTTGTCCCAAATTTTGTTTTTATAACAGCTTGATTGAGTCGCTCAGCAAGCTGAAAAGCAACACACTCCGATTGTGCACTCACAGAGGGAGAATCGTCCAATTATTCGAATATTTTCTCAGCTTCTGACAACTTTCCCAACTGAAATTTGAAGTCTTCAAGAACGAAGCCGTTGGAAAACCAGCTTGAAAGGTGCAAAAAAAGCCCCTTGGTCTTAATTTTGCGTAGGCTTGGGTTGTGTCGGGTGCCAATGAAGTGGCACGGTCCGTTGCTGGGCGATACGACTTGCGACGTCTGTGCGATCTTTGACGTCACCCGCCAATTGGCCACAGGCTGCATCAATGTCATCGCCTCTGGTTTTGCGAACCGTGGTCACAAATCCGGCATCCAATAGAACAGATGCAAATTGCTGCACTGTTGCATCATCTGAGCGCAAGAGGCCAGACTCTTTGAAAGGGTTGAAGGGAATCAAATTGAATTTGCATCGCAGGCCATTTGCAGCATGACGGCGTATGAGCTGAACCAACTCTTGCGCATGGGCAACTTGATCGTTCACGCCCTTGAGCATGCAATACTCAAACGTGATGAAGTCTCGAGGTGCTTTGTTCAGGTAAAGCGTGCACTCTGACAACAATTCATCCAAGGGGTACTTGCGATTGAGGGGTACCAAATTGTCGCGCAAAGGATTGGTGGGCGCATGCAAAGACACTGCTAGCGCAACGGCGCAATCGGCAGAAAGCCGCTTCATCATGGGCACCACACCCGATGTTGAAACTGTGACGCGCCTTCTCGACAGACCGTAGCCATGATCGTCGAGCATGGCTTTCAATGCAGGTACGAGTGCGCTGTAGTTTTGAAGTGGCTCACCCATTCCCATCATGACCACATTGGAAATAACACGGTCAGGCTGCTTGAGGTGTTGACGTAGAAAATGCTCAGCAAACCAGAGCTGTGCCAGGATTTCGGCGGTGCTTAAGTTACGACTAAAACCTTGGTGCCCGGTAGAGCAAAAACGACATCCAACTGCGCATCCTGCCTGCGATGAAACGCACAAAGTACCGCGATCGTCCTCGGGAATGAAGACAGCCTCAACGGCATCTCCACCGCCTACATCAAACAACCATTTGATGGTGCCATCTTTTGAAAATTGCTGCGAGAGAATGGGCAATGCAGCAACATGCGCATGAACCTTTAACTTCTCGCGAAGTGATTTGGCAAGGTCGGACATGTCGTCAAAGTTAGACATGCCGCGCTGGTGAATCCAGCGAAAAAGTTGGGTGGCCCGAAAACGTTTTTCGCCCAAGCCCTCACAAAAAACGGCCAAACCTTCAAGGTCGAAATCTAGAAGGTTGGCCGTCATGGCGAAAGAATGAATTTTTAAAGTTACAAGCTGAAGTCAGATGCAACTTCAATGCATTTAACGAGAATAAACGTTCATGCCTGGGAAGAAGAAGGCGATTTCAACGGCAGCTGTTTCTGCAGCGTCAGAGCCATGCACCGCATTGGCATCGATGCTGTCAGCAAAGTCAGCACGGATGGTTCCAGGGGCTGCTTTTTTCGGATCGGTCGCACCCATGAGGTCACGGTTTTTAAGGATCGCGCCCTCGCCTTGCAAGGCTTGAATCATGACTGGGCCAGAGATCATGAACTCAACCAAGTCTTTGAAGAAAGGACGCTCTTTGTGAACAGCATAGAAAGCTTCGGCTTCACCGCGGGACAGGTGCGCCATTTTGGCAGCAACCACTTTGAGGCCAGCAGCTTCAAAACGTGCATAAATTTGACCGATGACGTTTTTTGCAACGGCGTCAGGCTTGATGATGGAAAGTGTGCGTTCGATGGCCATGGAGAAATTCCTCAGATTTATTTTTAAAAGCCCGCTATTCTAACCCGATCTAAGGGTTTCCCCATAGACGAAAAGGAATTGGAACAATCTGAAAGAG
>JAJTGB010000043.1 GCA_021298995.1 Comamonadaceae bacterium
GGTGTGTCCATGTACACAAAGCCATGTGCATTGACGGGCTCTGCATATTCAAACACTGCCTGTAAGTTGCTGGTACCGCCTTTGGCCACAGCACCCAGTGACTTTTCGAGGATGGTGGTGAGACCGCCCGCTTTGTTGCCAGGTGAAGGGTTGTTGTTCATCTCGCCGCCATTCATCTCGGTGTATTGCTCCCACCAGTGAATTCGATCGATCAGTTTTTGCGCCACTTCGGGCTTGACTGCACGGCGTGTGAGCAAGTGTTCAGCACCATAAATTTCAGGCGTCTCGCTCAAGATGGCCGTACCGCCATGTTGAACCAGCAAGTCAACTGCAGCACCCAGTGCGGGGTTGGCGCTGATGCCCGAGTAGCCATCGGAGCCGCCACATTGCAAGCCCAAGGTGATGTGTTCTGCACTGCAAGGTTCGCGCTTGATTTGGTTGGCACGGGGCAACATTTCTTCAATGAGCGCAATGCCTTTTTCAACTGTCAGGCGTGTGCCGCCAGAGTCTTGAATGTTGAACACTTTGAGGGTGTCGCCTTCACGCAAGCTGCTGTGGGCCAACCAAGTGTTGAGTTGATTGGATTCGCAGCCAAGCCCCACCACCACCACACCCCAAAAATTGGCGTGTGTGGCGTAGCCCGCCAAAGTGCGTTCTAACAACTGAATGCCCAAGCCCTCGGTGTCCATGCCGCAGCCGGTGCCGTGAGTGAGCGCCACCACGCCATCGACGTTGGGGAACTTGGCCAAGGCCGCTGGGTTGTTGCGCTTGGAAAAGTGATCGGCAATGGCGCGTGCCGCAGTGGCTGAGCAATTGACGCTAGACAACACCCCAATGTAATTGCGCGTGGCCACACGGCCATCGGAGCGCTTGATGCCCATGAAGGTGGCGTGTTTGCGCGGCGCCTCGGGTTTCACATCTTGTCCAATGGCGTAGTCGCGCTCAAAGTTACCTTTTTCGGGGCCCATGTTGAGGTTGTGCGTGTGCACGTGCTCGCCGGGTTGAATGGCGGTGCTGGCAAAACCAATGATTTGGTTGTAGCGGCGCACAGGCTGACCCGCTTGAATGGCGCGTGTGGCTACTTTGTGTCCTGGTGGAATCAAACCCCGTACAGCCACACCATCGACGCTGGTGCCGCTCATGAGTTGGGCGCGCGCAATGACCACGTCATCGGCAGAATGAAGGCGAATAAATAGACTCATGTTGGCAACTCAATAAAACTGTTTAGGCAACCAAAGCACCAGGCCCGGTGCGTAGGTGATGACCACCAGACTGCCCAACAAGGGGAACAGCCATGGCAAGATGGCGGCGGTGGTTCTCTCCACGCTGAGCTTGGCCACACGGGCTAGCACAAACAACACCATGCCCATGGGCGGGTGCAGCAAACCAATCATGAGGTTGAGCACCATGACCAAACCAAAGTGAACCAAGTCGATGCCCAGCTTTTGGCAAATGGGAACCAAGATGGGCACCAGAATGGTGATGGCCGCTGTAGGCTCTAAGAAGCAACCCACAAACAGCATGAGCAAGTTGGCCAAGAGCAAAAACTTCCAAGGCTCTTGCGTGAAGCCCAACACCCAATCGCTGATGGCAGCCGTCACGCCAGTGGATGTGAGCATCCACCCAAAAATACTGGCCGCCGCCACAATGAACATGACTGTGGCAGTGGTCTCAACCGTATCAAGGCAAATCTTCACAAACATTTTGAAGTGAAGGGTACGGTACCAGAAGAAACCCAGAATGATGGCCCAAACGCATGCTGCAATAGCGCCTTCTGTGGGAGTGAAGACGCCGGTGGTCATGCCGCCAATGAGCAACACGGGGGTCATGATGGGCAGCACAGCTTGAAACTTGAAAACTTTGTCGGCCACAAATAAAAAACCCAGCGCGATGAACACAGTGAGTTGAGGCGGTGTTTCTAGCCACGTGACCAAGCCCCAAACGCCGATGGGCCAGCCAATCACCACGCCGGTTTCTGCCAAAGATTTCAAAACGCGGGGCCATTCAAACTTCACATCTGCGCCCCAGTTGTTTTTGTGCGCAAAGTAGGCCACCGTGACCATCATCAAGAGCGCCATCAAGACACCGGGCAGGATGCCTGCTAAAAACAATGAGCCAACTGACACGTTGGCCATCATGCCGTAAATCACAAACGGCAAGCTGGGCGGAATGATGGGGCCAAGCGTGGCCGAAGCGGCTGTGACGCCCACAGCAAACTCGGTGCTGTAACCATGGTCTTTCATGGCCTTGATTTCAATGGTGCCAAGGCCCGCTGCATCGGCAATGGCCGTACCGCTCATGCCTGCAAAGACCACAGAGCCCACCACATTGACGTGGCCCAAGCCGCCTTTCATCCAACCTACCAGCGCCAATGCATAGTTGTAAATGCGGTTGGTAATGCCGGCGTTGTTCATGAGGTTGCCGGCCAAGATGAAGAAGGGCACCGCCAGAAGAGGAAAGCTGTCAATGCCCGACACCATGCGGTGAATGACCACAAAGGGTGGCGAGCTTTGCGTCCAGAACAAATAAATAAGCGAGGCACCTGCCATGGCAATGGCAACAGGAATGCCACCACTCATGAGAAGCAAGAAAAGAATTTTTAACATGCGAATACTTTCAGGCGTCTAAACAAATCAGGACAAATCAACATAGAACCCATTTTTCAGCGATCGGTCATCTCAGACTCAGGCCGCTCTAACACGGTGTAGCCGCGTTGCCAATGAATGCGCATGACCCACATGGCCCTCAAACTCATGGCCGCAAAGCCTGCCATGACTACGCCATAAACCAAGTTCATGGGCAAATCGACAATGGTCATTTTGTAAGTTCCCAACTTCTCCATCATTTGCCAAGTTAAGAAGGTGGCCGCCACAAAAAAGCCCACGCGCATAATGTCGACCAAGGTGTTCATGACCTTCGACATCCAAGCAGGCATGAAGCGGTAAAAGAAATCCACTTGAATGTGGTTGTTCTTGGCCACGCCAATGGTGGCGCCTGTAAACACCACGGCAATCAAGAAGTAACGCGCAATTTCCTCGGTCCAAGAGGCCGAGTTGTTGAGCACATAGCGCGTGAAAAATTGGTAGAACACGGTGGCGCCGAGCAACCAAAAAAATCCCAATGCCACCCACGCTTCAATAGGAGTGCCAGACAAATCGACTTCTTCGTCGACGGCATGAAACTGACCATCGTCGCCCATCACTTTGGGCATGGCGTCTAGGTCGGGGGTGTTGCTCATGGGGGATCCTCAAAAAGCCTAAAAAGCCTTCAACAAACTCAAGGGTCGAGCTTGCAGCTCGACCCGCTGGATGGCACCTGGCCATGGCTGATGGCCAAGGGGCCAGATGCATCGATCAACTTACTTGGCAGCCTGAATTCTGTCGAAGTCAGCCTTGGTAAAGCCCATGGATTCAAGTGGCTTGTTTTTCAAGACAGCGTCTTGGAAAGACTTGCGATCGACTTGAACCACTTGCAAGCCTTTTTTCTTGAATTCATCAACCAACTCGGCTTCACGCGCTTTGATCTTGGCGGTGGCGCGAACTGCAGCTTCTTGTGTCACGTCTGTGAAAACTTTCTTTTCAGCATCAGAGAGTCTGTTCCAAACGTGAGGTGCAATTTGGGTGGTCAAGCCATCGACAATGTGACCGGTGAGCATGATGGCCTTTTGCACTTCAAAGAACTTCTTGGCTTCGATGGTGGTCAATGGGTTCTCTTGCGCTTCTACCGTGCCGTTTTGCAGAGCCAAATAAACTTCGGCAAATGCAATGGGTGTGGGGTTGGCACCGCAAGCCTCGGGCGTAGCGCGGTAGGCGGGTACGTCAGGCACGCGAATTTTGATGCCCTTCATGCCGGCGCAGTTGGTGAAGGCTTTTTGCGCGGTGGTGTGACGCGCGCCGTAGTAGGTGTAGGCAGTGACTTGAATGCCTGTTTTGGCACGGAACTCATTCACCATTTCGGCAAACACAGAGCTCTTAGAGTAAGCAATGAGATGGTCGCCATCGCGGAAGATGAACGGGTAGTAAGCAATGCCAAAACGGGGATACGCGCGAGCGGCAAATGAGGGGCCGCTGATGATCATGTCGACCGTGCCCAAAGTGAGGCCTTGGTTGATATCGGTTTCTTTGCCCAAAGTGGAGGCTGGGAACACTTGAATTTCAAATTTACCGTTGGTGCGTTTTTTGATTTCATCGGCAGCCCACACAGACTCAGTGTGATACGCCTCAGATGTTTCATAGACGTGAGCCCATTTCAACTTGGTTTGGGCTTGGACAGCTGTGGTGCCCAATGCACCCACCAGCCCGAAGGCGATGAGGCTGGCGCTGGCCAGGGCTTTCAATGAATTTCTTTTGGTGGTCATGGTGTCTCCTTTGGTTGAAATGAAATGGTTTGTGCTGGCGAAAAACTAAGCTCGAGAAGGTGCGCTTCGCCAGCTAGCGCTGAATCGTTTGTGGGCTTGCCGCAAGTGTTTTTGCATGGTTTTGCGAGCGCCCTGTGAGTCGTGTGCTTGAATGGCTGCAAACACTTCTTGGTGCTCTGCAATGGCCAAGCCCCAAGCAGTTGGCGATTCAAAATAATCGCCGAGTCGTTCAAACAAAGGCCCATGCCTGGCTTGCAGGTAGAGCTTGAGAGTGTCTTGCATGACGCTGTTGGCGCATGCGTTGGCAATGGCCGTGTGAAATGCAATGTCGCTGTCGCGCGGAATGCGACCTGCTTTCGCATCTTTTTCCATGGCTTTTAAGGCGGCGGCCATGGCTTTGAGATCGGAGTCAGAAGCATGCTCAGCCGCCAAAGCCGCTATTTCTGCCTCAATGAAAAAGCGCGCTCGCATCACTTCCAAGGGGCCCCACTCGGCGGGTGTATTGAGGGCGCTTGACTTGCTGGGTGGGCGCTGTCCCAAAGACTTCACATAAATGCCAGAGCCGGTTCGCACCTCAATGACCCCTTCAACTTCCAAGGCAATGAGAGCCTCTCTGACAGAGGGACGACTGACACTCAGTTGGGTGGCCAAGTCGCGCTCGGCTGGCAAGCGAGAACCCACCGCAAACTCGCCAGACTTGATGAGGTCTTGGATTTGTTTGGCAATTTGGCGGTAAAGCCTTTGCGGTTCGACTGACTTGGCAGGCATAAAAGCAATTGGGTCTTAAAGATTTTTTGAATAAATTGGAGGCTTTGACGGCTTGTCAGGGAATACGCGCATTGGACAATTGGTCAGACCAGTTGCACAATCTTCACATGGAACTTGAGTGAGGGTCAAGACTGTTTTCATCCAAACAAACCCGAACTCGTTTGAATCAATTTCTCGCCACCATGACATCTGTCACCATCGATCGCGTTCGCTTGCGTCAAGTCAACTTGCCGCCCAAGGTGGAGCGTACCGACGCCATTCAGTCGTTTGTCACCCAAGAAACCATTTTGCTCACGCTGCTCTGTAGCGATGGCATTGAAGCCACGGGTTACGCTTACACCATTGGCACTGGGGGCAGTTCGGTCGTGGCCTTGCTCAAAGACCATTTGGTGCCGCGCCTCTTGGGTCGAAACCCGGTTTACATTGAAGCCATTTGGAAAGATTTGTTTTTTCACACACATGCCACTGCGGTGGGCGCCATGACCAGTTTGGCATTGGCCTGTGTCGATACGGCGCTTTGGGATTGGCGTGCCCAAAGCCAGCAACTGCCTTTGTGGCAATTGTTGGGAGGTGCCCAAAGCAAGGTGCCGCTTTACACCACCGAAGGTGGCTGGTTGCAGCTGTCACCCGAGGTCTTGGTCGAGCAAACCTTGAAGGCCAAAGAAGAGGGCTTCAAGGGCGCCAAAATCAAAATTGGCAAACCACATGTCAGTGAGGATGTGGCCCGCTTGTTGGCAGTGCGCGACGCGGTGGGGCCTGGTTTTGAAATCATGACCGACGCCAACCAAGGCTTTCACCGCGCAGAAGTGGTACGCCGTGCCAAAGCATTTGAGGGTTTGGATTTGGCTTGGCTTGAAGAGCCGCTTCCTGCCGAAGATGTGAGTGGCCATCGGCACTTGCGCGAGCACACCAGCATTCCGGTGGCAGTGGGCGAGTCGGTGTACCACCCCATGCAGTTTCGCGAATATTTAGAGCAAGGTGCGTGCAGTGTGGTGCAGCCCGACGTGGCCCGCATTGGCGGCATCACGCCCTGGATCAAAACAGCGCATTTAGCCGAAACCTTTGACGTGCCGGTGTGTCCGCACTTCCTCATGGAGTTGCATGTGAGCTTGTGCGCTGCAGTGCCCAATGCCACTTGGGTGGAGTACATCCCCCAGCTTGACGACATCACGCACTCGCGCATGAAAGTGCAAAACGGCTTTGCATATCCCCCAGACACCCACGGCTTAGGCATCCATTGGAATTGGGATGCCATTGGAAAACAGCAACAAACTTTTTTGGAGATTCAACATGCGACTTAAAAACAAGAACATTTTGGTCACGGCGGCTGGCCAAGGCATTGGCCACGCTGCTGTCATGGCCATGGCAGCAGAGGGCGCCACTGTGTGGGCCACCGATGTCAATCCAGAGCTGCTCAAAAGCTATGCGGGCGTTGCCAATGTTCACACGGCGGTGCTGGATGTCTTGAACAAAGACGAAATTCAAAAGCAAGTGGCGCTCATTCCGCGCATCGATGCCCTGTTCAACTGCGCGGGCGTGGTGCACAGCGGCAGCATTTTGCAAGCCACCGACAAAGACTGGGATTTTGCTTTCAGTCTCAATGCACGTGCACAGTTTTGGATGATTCAGGCGGTGTTGCCCAAAATGCTGGCCCAAGGTGGCGGCAGCATCATCAACATGGCCAGCGTGTGTTCTAGCGTGCGCGGCCTGCCCAACCGGTTCATTTATGGTGCTTCCAAAGCCGCTGTCATTGGGCTCACCAAAAGCGTGGCCGCCGACTATGTAACCCAAGGCATTCGCTGCAACGCCATTTGCCCTGGCACTGTTGAAACGCCTTCCTTGCACGATCGCATCAATGCAGAAGCCGATCCGGTGCAGGCTCGCAAGAACTTCATCGCGCGTCAACCTATGGGCCGCTTGGCGCAAGCCCATGAAATTGCCCCCATCATTGTTTTCTTAGCCTCCGACGAAGCCATTTTTGCCACCGGCAACGCCTACATGGTGGACGGCGGCATGACCATTTAAACTCATCACTTCAACTCACTGAACAACACGCTATGAACCAATATGACATGAAAGGCCGCCACGCGGTCATCACCGGCGGCGCCACAGGTTTGGGCTACGCCATTGCAGAGCGTGTGCTGGCCTCTGGCGGTAGCGTGACCATTTGGGACCGCGATGAGGCCGGCATGGCCAAAGCAGTTGCCAGCTTGAAACACTCTGGCTTGGTGCACAGTGTGCAAGTCGATGTGTCTCAACATGCCTCCGTGGTCGCTGCCACTTTGGCCACATTGAAGATCGGTCCTGTCGATGCCGTGGTCAATTGCGCTGGCATCACCGGCCCCAATACCCAAGTTTGGAACTATCCGGTAGATGCTTGGCAGCAAGTCATGGATGTCAACATCAATGGCGTGTTTTATTGCTGCCGCGAATGGGCGCCGCATTTGAAAGATCGTCCAGCAGGCCGCATTGTCAACATTGCGTCTGTGGCCGGCAAAGATGGCAACCCCAACGCCAGCGCTTACAGTGCCAGCAAAGCGGCTGTGATGGCCATTACCAAATCCTTGGGCAAAGAATTGGCCAGTACCAATGTGCGTGTCAATTGCGTCACGCCTGCTGCTGTGAAAACCGCCATCTTCGATCAAATGACCCCAGAGCACATTCAGTTTATGTTGTCCAAAATTCCCATGGGCCGTTTTGGCACGCCCGAGGAAGTGGCAGCCATGGTCACTTGGCTTTTGACGGAAGACTGCTCGTTCTCAACTGGCGCTGTGTTTGATTTATCAGGCGGCCGCTCAACTTATTGAAGAGATTTCGATCACAATCTTGCCATCAGCTCATCTTCTATGGCAATTCAACATTCCATCGATTTTTAACAAAGGAAGTTCCCATGAAACTCGTGCGTTATGGCCAACCCGGCAAAGAAAAACCAGGTCTCATTGATGCGGCAGGCAAATTGCGCGACCTCAGTGGCGTGGTCTCCGACATTGGTCCTGAACAACTGTCCGACAAAGTCTTGGCCAAGTTGGCCAAAATCAAAACTGACAAGTTGCCTTTGGTGCGTGGCAAGCCGCGCATGGGGTGCCCTGTGTCGCACGTGCCAAAGTTCATTGCCATTGGCTTGAACTACGCCGATCATGCGGCTGAGGCCAACATGCCTATTCCCAAAGAGCCGATTGTTTTCATCAAGGCCACTTCTTGCATTCAAGGCCCAGACGATGACGTTATGTTGCCCAAAGGTTCATTGAAATCAGATTGGGAAGTTGAATTGGGCATTGTGATTGGCAAGCGCGCCAGTTATGTGTCGCAAAAAGAAGCCCTCGACTATGTAGCAGGCTATTGCACCGTCAATGACGTGAGCGAACGTGCCTATCAACTCGAAATGGGCGGCACTTGGGACAAGGGCAAGGGCTGCGATACCTTCGGCCCCATCGGCCCTTGGATGGTCACCAAAGACGAAGTGCCCAACCCGCAAAATCTCAAGATGTACATGGATTTGAATGGCCAACGCATGCAAGATGGCTCCACCAAAACCATGATTTTTGGTGTCACCAAATTGGTCAGCTATGTCAGCCAGTTCATGACCCTCGAGCCAGGTGATGTGATTACCACTGGCACCCCGCCCGGTGTGGGCATGGGTGTGAAGAAGGACGGTAAACCAGCGCCCGTGTTCTTGAAAAAGGGCGATGTGATGCACTTGGGCATTGAAGGTTTGGGCGAGCAAACCCAAAAAGTGGTGGCTTACAAGCGCAAAGCCTAAGCACATCCATTCAGCTTGGCCGTCGTCCTGACGGCCTCATGGGCGAGTCAGGAATAACCCTGATTCGCCTTTTCTTTGTGACTAAGCTTTCTTTTTCATGCAAAATAGCACGAGCGTTCTATTTTTAAAGACTTGCACACCATGACTGTGAGACACATCACCTCTTTATCTCAAGCTTCACAAGTTGCCGACGATGGCGGCAGCAGAACCTTGATGAAGGGTCGCCAAACCAAGGCAGCCATTGTCGATGCGGCTTTGGGATTGGCATCGCAAATTGGTTTGGAGGGGCTTTCCATTGGGGCCTTGGCAGAGGTCACGGGCATGAGCAAATCGGGTGTGTTTGCGCACTTTGGCTCTCGAGAAGAACTGCAAATTTCTGTCATCCGCGAATACCACGATCGCTTTGAAAGCGAAGTCTTCTACCCCGCACTCAGTGGCGCCCGAGGCTTGCCTCGCTTGCAGTCTTTGTTTGACAACTGGATGCAACGCACCACCACAGAAATTGACTCGGGTTGCATCTATATCAGCGGCGCGGTTGAGTTTGATGATCGGCCAGGCTCTGTGCGAGATGCGCTGGCGTCATCGGTCAACACTTGGCAAAACGCATTGCAACGTTCCGTGGCGCAAGCTCAAGAAGAAAAACACCTCACCGCCACGGCAGACCCCTTGCAAGTGGCCTTTGAAATTCATGGCCTGATTTTGGCGCTGCATTACGAGGCTCGATTTTTGCGCAACCCTGGCGCAGCAGAGCGCGCGCGCAAAGGCTTCACAGAAATTGTGGCGCGAAATCAACCGCCAGTTTGAGAGATCCAACGCCTCAAACCCAATTGCTTTAAATTGAAATTTTGAAAGAAAACAATGCCCACCTACACCCCTCCCTTGCGCGATTTGCAATTTGTCTTGCATGAATTGCTCGATTTAGAAAATGAATTGAAAGCCTTGCCCAAGCATGCTGAAACCGACGCAGAAACCATCAACGCGGTGCTGGAAGAAGGCGGCAAGTTTGCCGCTGAAGTGGTATTCCCTTTGAATGTATCGGGCGATGAAGAAGGCTGCCAACTCAATCGCGACACCCATGAAGTGAAAGCGCCCAAAGGTTTCAAGCAAGCCTATGAGCAGTATGTGGCGGGCGGCTGGGCTGCACTCAGTGCCGAAGCAGAATACGGTGGCCAAGGTTTGCCATTGATCGTGAACCAGTGTTTCTTTGAAATGCTGAACTCAGCCAATCAAGCCTGGACCATGTATCCCGGCTTGTCGCACGGCGCACACGCTTGCTTGTCGGCACACGGCTCACAAGCACAAAAAGACACATACTTGCCCAAGCTCACCAGCGGTGAATGGACGGGCACCATGTGCCTGACTGAACCACACTGCGGCACAGATTTGGGCATGCTTCGCACCAAGGCCGAGCCCCAAGCCGATGGCACATTCCGTCTCACTGGTCAAAAGATTTTCATCAGTGCCGGCGAGCACGACTTGGCAGCCAACATTGTTCACTTGGTCTTGGCTCGGTTGCCAGATGCGCCGGTGGGCAGCAAAGGCATTAGCTTGTTTGTGGTGCCCAAATTCAATGTGAACGCCGATGGCAATGTGGGTGAGCGAAATGGCATTTACTGCGGCGGTTTGGAGCACAAGATGGGCATTCATGGCAACGCCACATGCCAGATGGTGCTCGATGGTGCGGTGGGCGCCATGGTGGGCCAACCCAACAAAGGTTTGGCCGCCATGTTTGTCATGATGAATGGCGCGCGTTTGGGTGTGGGCAATCAGTCCTTGGGCCTGACCGAAGTGGCTTATCAAAATGCCTTGGCCTATGCCAAAGACCGCCTTCAAATGCGCAGTTTGTCGGGTGTCAAAGCACCCGCCAAACCGGCTGACCCTATCTTGGTTCACCCCGATGTGCGCCGCATGTTGTTAACGGCCAAGGCTTATGCCGAAGGAGGCCGTGCGCTGGCTTGTTATGGCGCTTTGCTGCTCGACAAAGAGCTGAACCACCCGGACGAAAAAGTGCGTGCCGACTCTGCAGAAATTCTGGCCTTGTTAACGCCCATCGTCAAAGCCTTTTTAACCGACAACGGTTTTGCCGCCACCACCATGTGCCAGCAAGTGTTTGGTGGCCATGGCTACATCAAAGAGTGGGGCATGGAGCAGTATGTGCGCGACGCCCGCATCAACATGATTTATGAAGGTACCAATGGCATTCAGTCGCTTGATTTGTTGGGCCGAAAAGTTCTGGGCAACCAAGGCGCCAGTCTGCAAAAGTTTGGCAAGCTGATTGGCAAATTGGTGGCGCAAGAAATGGGCAATGAAGCCATGGCCGAGTTCATCAAGCCGCTGGCAGACTTGGGCCAAAAAATGACGCAATTCACCACCGAAATTGGCATGAAGGCCATGGGCAACGCCGATGAAGTGGGCGCCGCATCGGTAGACTATTTGCGCGTAGCGGGCCATTTGGTGTTTGCCTATTTCTGGGCTCGCATGGCGCAAGTGGCTTTGGCCAAAATTGCAGCTGCTGAGGAAGAAGCGCAGCGCCCCGATCCCTTTTACAAAGCCAAACTGCAAACCGCACGTTTTTACTTTGCGCGTTTGTTGCCAGAAACCTTGAGCTTGATGAACACAGCGCGCTCGGGCGCCGATGTGTTGATGGACACCGATTTGGCTTTGGCCTAAATTAAACGCATTGATCTCTATTCGCCCTCATTTGAATTGACCTCACCTAGGATTGAAAGATGAAAACAAAAAACATGACAACGCAACTCTTGAAACTCAGTGTTTTTTTAAGCGCTGCCCTCTGCGCTTCTATGGCCCTGGCCAATTCGCCGGTGGGGCAGTGGCACACCTTGGACGACAAAACGGGTGAGGTGAAAAGCGTGGTGGTTATTTTTGAACAGCAAGGCGTTGTGCGGGGCCGTGTTGAAAAGGTGCTACGCAAAGATGCAGACCCTGCCGCAAAGTGCGACAAGTGCAGCGATGACCGCAAAAATCAGCCTGTGGTTGGCTTGGAAATCATTCGCGGTGCCAAAAAAGCCAGTGGCAAAAATGTTTGGGAAGATGGTGAAATTTTGGATCCAGAAAATGGCAGAACCTATGCCTTGCGCTTAACACCCATTGAAAATGGCGCCAAGTTAGAGGTGCGCGGTTCATTTGGCCCTATTGGCCGAACTCAGACTTGGGTGCGTGTTCCTTAATTTGTAGAAAGAAACTTTGCCATGTCAGATATTTTGACCCACATCGACGCAGGTGTGATGACCCTCACCTTCAATCGCTTAGACAAAAAGAATTCCATCACAGGTCACATGTATGCCGCCATGGCGCAAGCCGTCGACCAAGCTCAAGCCGACGCCGCCATACGGGTTTTGGTCATTCAAGGTCATGAAAGTATTTTCAGTGCGGGCAATGACATTGGCGATTTTCTAAACAAGCCGCCATCTACCGTTGACTCTCCGGTTTTTCATTTCATGCGTGCCTTAACCATGTTTGAAAAACCTGTGATTGCAGCAGTGGCAGGGCCGGCGGTTGGCATTGGAACCACCTTGTTGTTTCACTGCGATTTGGTCTACGCCGGAGACAACGCTGCGTTTTCCATGCCCTTTGTCAATTTAGGCTTGTGCCCCGAATTTGCATCTAGCATGCTGGCGCCGCAAATGTTTGGTTACCACCGTGCCGCAGAAGCTTTGCTTTTGGGTGAGGCC
>JAJTGB010000044.1 GCA_021298995.1 Comamonadaceae bacterium
TCAAGCTAAATCAGCTTTCTTGGCGCAGATGAGTCACGAAATAAGGACCCCCATCAACAGCATGGTGGGCATGACAGAATTGGCCTTGAGCACGCCTCTCAACCCAGAGCAGAAAGACTATCTGGAATTGTCTCGCACAGCTTCGCAAAGCTTGCTCCGACTCATTGACGACATTTTGGACTTTACGCGTTTGGGTGCGAATCGACTCACGCTAGATCAAACGCTGTTTGATTTACACACGGCCTGTCAGCAAGCCATGAAAGGGTTTGCATTTCAAGCAGAACAGAAAAAAATTGATTTGTATTTGAACATTGAGCCCGATGTGCCACAGTGGCTCGTGGGCGATCCATTGAGACTTGGTCAGGTCCTGCAGAATTTATTGGGCAACGCGTTGAAATTTAGCGATGAGGGCTGGGTCAAGTTGAGTGTCCGTAAGTCAGTGGCCACAGCGCAGGAAGTGACTTGCACATTCGATGTGATTGACACTGGGATTGGTATTTCGCCCGAAAAAATGCAAATGATTTTTTCGCCCTTCAGTCAGGCAGATGCTTCCGTGAATCGCAAGTATGGTGGAAGCGGCTTGGGACTTTCGATTGCCAAAAATTTGGTGAAATTGATGCATGGTCAGATTCATGTTCAATCGCGAGAGGGGGGTGGCAGTCAATTTACATTTTCAGCCCAGTTCCAAGTGCCATTGCCAGAGTTGCTTGAAGATCAATCTACTTTGCAACGAGTCAATACCATGGGCTTTTCAGCCTTGTCTCATCGGGTGGATGTGGCCCTGGTTGAATCGAATCCATTTGCCAGAGAAATTTTGCGCAATCTTTTGGCGGCTCAACAAATCACCGCCCAAGAAATTGTCACACCCACTGCCTTGCAGACCTACCTTGAAGATTGGCTCAAGCAGGGTGTCAATCGACAAACACTTTGGGTCATTGATCACAGCATGCTGGCTTACCTAGAACCTGCTTATTTGCTGGCTCAGCAAAGTACAAAGTGGCGCAACTTGTCTTGGTTGGTATTGTCTGACTTTGGTTTGAACCATGACGTTCAAAATCTGTGCGCTTTAGCCCGCACCTTGGGCGTTCGTGTTTCAAATTTATACAAGCCTGTGACTGTACTTGAGCTTCACAATACCTTGGCAGCGCTGACAAAAATGGACGTGACAGGTGAGGAGATTGAAAAAGCAGTCGTTCGTCAAAACCAACACGTTGGCAAAATTTTGGTAGTTGAAGACACCCCGATGAACCAACAGCTGGCCATTTGGACCTTGGAGAAGCTGGGTTGTTCTGTTGACATTGCCGAGAACGGTGAAGTGGCTCTGAAAAAAATACGAAACGATGTCTATGATTTGATTTTGATGGATTTGCAAATGCCTGGCATGGATGGCCTTACCGCTGCCCATGAAATCAGACGCATTGAAGTGACCGAGGCCTTGAAAATGACGCCCATCGTGGCCATGACTGCTCACGTCTTGGACGAGGACCGAATCTTGGCGCAAAAAGCAGGGATGCAAGACTTCCTCATTAAACCGGTTTCGGCAGATGAGTTTCAAAGAGTTTTGACCAAATTTTTATAGCATGGCTCAGCTCATGAGCCTGCGCTGAACCCATAATTCAGACAAGATTCACGCTCCGAAGCAAGCCCGTCTTTTATGGCCAACGCATTTCAATCAGGATTCATGGTGTTCCATGGCAACCGCCTAGAAGACCTGCGTGATCTCACGGTTGGGCTGTTTAAAAATAATCCGCTGCCACCCTTGGTGCCCGAGACCTTGCTGGTGCAAAGCAATGGCATGAAGCATTGGCTTGAAATGGCTTTGGCCGACGACGCTGCCATGGGCATTTGCGCTGCCACCCAAATGGAGCTGCCTTCCAGCTTTGTTTGGCGCATGTACCGCTTGGTTTTAGGTCAAGCTTTGGTGCCAGTGGCCATGCCGTTTGACAAGCAAGCTTTGGTTTGGCGCTTGTGGCGTTTGTTGCCAGAGTTTGCCAAAACACACCAGGTGGAAGCTCTGCTGGCCTACGTCAAAGACGATCCCTTGGGGCGGCAACGTTATCAATTGGCCCAGCAAGTGGCCGATGTCTTTGACGGCTACCAAAGCTACCGAGCCGATTGGCTCAGCGACTGGGCTCAAGGCCTCTGTGTGTTGCGGCACCAGGGCGAGCACAAAGCCATGCCCGCCGATCAAATTTGGCAAGCTCAGTTGTGGCAGTTGTTGCTGCAAGACGTACTTAAGAATCAGGTCCCCGAACTTGCCTCGCAGTGCCATTCCAGGGCAGAGGTGCACTCGCAATTCATGCGCAAGGTTCAACATGCCAAGGCAGACAAACCTGAAGGTTTGCCGCCGCGCATTGTGGTGTTTGGTATCTCCAATTTGCCCATGCAGGTGGTTGAGGCCTTGGCGGCTTTGGGCCGCTGGAGCCAAATCATTCTCATGGTGCAAAACCCCTGCCAAGAATATTGGGGCCACGACATGGACTTGCTGGCGCAAAAGCATTCGCTTTTGTCATCTTGGGGGCAACAAGGCCGAGACTACTTGCACGCCCTAGAGCGCTTTGACCAACCGGAAAACGCTTTGAGTGTCATGAGCAAGCAAACTTTTTTTGTCGATCCTGCTGAGCACTCAAGGCCGACACGTTTGCAAAAAATTCAATCGGATATTCTGAATTTGAATGCTATGCCCAATCTGCCTGAGTCTTGTGAAGATGATGGCAGCATTCAAATGGTGCAAGCGCATTCGGCACAACGCGAGGTTGATATATTGCACGATAGACTGTGGGCTTGGTTTGATGAAAACCCAAGCTGGAAGCCCCATGATGTGATGGTGATGGTGCCCGATATGGCCACCTTTGCATCGCACATCCAAGCGGTGTTTGGCCGCTTTGGCCCACAGCATCCTCGGCACATTCCATTTTCAGTGGCAGACACCACACCGCGCCAAGTTCCCATGGTGCAGGCCTTGGAATTTTTGTTGAACCTGCCTGAGGCCAGAGTCACCTTGACGGAGTGGTTAAGTCTCTTTGAAGTCGCTGCTGTTCGCGCCAAGTTTCAAATGACTGAGCCTGATGTGCAGACCCTCAAAAATTGGTTGCAGGCCGCCGCTGTGCGCTGGGGCTTGAATCCTTTGCACCGGCAAAAATGGGGTGTGCCGTCCGACATGCCCAATGCCCAACAAAACACTTGGTCTTATGGCTTACAACGATTGATCTTGGGTTACGCGGCCGGTCAAGCTGAAGGCGTGTCTGCTTGGAAAGGCGTGTTGCCATTGCCGCAGGTCTCTGGTTTGAGTGCGCTCAAGGTGGGGTATTTGGCCCAGTGGTTAGAAGCTGTCTCCCTCACCCTCACTCAATTGCATGCCGAACACACACCAGCCCAATGGTGCTCCGTCTTACACGAAGTGTTGCTGCGGTTTTTTGAAGTCGACAACGAAGCCGATGAGCGCATGCTGCTGCGTTTAAAGCAAGAGCTAACGCAATGGCAGTCTCTCTGCGATCAGGCTGGCATGTCCGAACCATTGCCCTTGACGGTCGTGCGCGAGCATTGGCTTGCTGGTCTTGAATCTTCGGGTTTGCAGCAAAGATTTTTTGGGGGAGGGGTTCAGTTTTCTACCCTCATGCCCATGCGTGCCATTCCCTTCAAAGGTTTGTGTTTGCTGGGTATGAATGATGGTGCTTACCCCCGTCAAAGCACGCCCCGAGATTTTGATTTGATGTCAGCGCATTGGCGTGCTGGCGATCGCTCACGGCGCGAAGACGATCGATATTTGTTTTTGGAAGCCTTTTTGTCAGCCCGCGAAAAGCTCTACATCAGCTGGCAGGGTAGACGGTCTACCGACAATCAAAAGATGCCGCCTTCTGTGTTGGTCTCTCAGCTGCGAGATACTTTGAGATCGCGATTTACGCCAGAGACCTCAGCCGTCTTGCAGCCCTTGCAGGCTTTTTCTGCCAAATACTTCCAGCCTCAATCAGAATTTTTAACTTACGCCGACGATTGGGAAAAAGCGCAGCAGCATTCGATGGCTTCAAACAATCTGTCTGCCAAACCAGAATCAACTGTGCTTGCCTTGCCGGCCATTTCAGAATGGCCATTGAAGGAATGCATGCGTTTGTTGAAGCAGCCTGTCGAGGTTTACTGGCGAAGCCGTTTGGGCGTTCAATTGAACGGCCCAGAGGAGGCCCTGCTTGAGGATGAAAATTTTGTTTTAGATGGGCTCGACAGGTATTTGCTGGGCCGTTCTTTGTTAGAAGCCCCAAATATCGATGAACAACTGGAAGCGGAAAAGCTGCTGGGTCATCTGCCCATGGGTGCCAACGGCCAAATGCTGCTGAAACAGCAATACGATGCAGCCCAAAAGGTGAAAGAGCGTGCTTCGGTCTATTGGCTTCAGTATGCGCATGAACTGCCCACCCAAACCATTGCGGTTGATGTGACCATGCCGTGGGGCCAGGTTCAAGTGACTGCAGAGATCGCAGCGCTAAGGCAGCCACTGAACGCAGCAAATCACTCGTCTGATTTGACTGATGTAGGGCAGGCACTCCAAGCCGTAACAACTTTGCAAATAATCACCCGTCCCGGTGCCGTTGCCACGGGCCAACGAGATCAACAATCTGCGCGGTCGGATGTCTTGATTCAACTTTGGCCTCAGCACGTGTTGCTTTGTGCAGCTGGTTGGAAAATTCAATCCGTGGTCGTCGGTCTGGATGGCGTGGCTGTCCTGCAGCCAATGGATGCAGAAAGCGCCCAAAAATTGTTGGCTCAGTGGTTGATGGTTTACGCGCAAGCCTGGACTCAGCCTTTGCCTGTCACTTTCAAAGCGGGCTTGGCCTTTGTCTCTGAAAAAATCAATCTCCAACGGGCTGGCCATGAAGTAGCCAATGAAGTTTCTGATGTTCTTTCAAATGAAGCGATCACCGAGTTGGCCTTAGAGAAGGCGCGCAAAGAATTTTCAGATGACTTTTCAGAAAGCACTGATTTTGCGCGATCCTTGTATGTGCAGCGGTCGTTTGACCATTTCGATGGCCTTGCCATGGGCCTGCCTATCTGGGCTCCTCTTTTGTACGATAGCCTGATTCACGCGGCAGCCATGGAAGGCGATGCAGAATGAGTGAATTGAAAACACACAAGCTCAATGTGCAGACCATGCCTATGCAAGGTATTCAGCTCATTGAGGCCAGCGCTGGTACTGGCAAGACTTGGACCTTGGCAGCGCTGTATGTGCGTCTCATTTTGGGTCATGGTTGGTCAGGCGATAGCTTGATGCCGCCGCAAATTTTGGTCATGACCTTCACCGAAGCCGCAACCGCAGAACTCAGAGATCGCATTCGTGAACGATTGGCTCAGGCAGCACAATTTTTCAGAGGACAAACACAAGTTGCTGACGATTTTCTTTTGCACCTTCAAGACTCGCTAGGGCCTGAAGCCAATGTGCAGCACGCTGAGCGCTTAGAACAAGCAGCTCAGTGGATGGATGAGGCGGCCATTTACACCATTCACAGTTGGTCAAGTCGCATGCTGCGTCAGCATGCCTTTGATAGTCAAAGCTTGTTTGATCAAAAACGGTTGGATGATTCGCTTGCTTTGAAGTTGAAGTTGGTGAAAGACTATTGGCGAGAATTTATATACCCCCTTGAAGCCAAGCAATTGGGTGCACTCAAGGATTTGGGTGGATCGCCAGAGGCTTTGCTGAAAAACATTCAAGCCCTTTGGCAAAAGTTTGAAAAATCTCCAGGGGGTTTTCCTGATTCTTCAAACGACCCCGATCCAAAGGTTTTGGTGCAAGCTTGGACGCAGTGGCAAGAGCGCGTCTTGCATGTGGAGTCTCAAGCCAGACAACTGTTGTTGAGCAACATGCCCAGCGCTTTGGATCAATTGGCCCGTGCGCTTGAAAATGACTTGAACCGCAATCACTATCGCGCTAACAAACACACTTACTTTCTTCAACATCTCTCAGACTGGGCTTCAGGCGCAGAGGCCGACCTTGATGCACTTGCCAAATTCACAGCTGAAAAACTCAATGCCAGCTTAAAAGGCGGTGCCAAGCCCCTCGATCATTCTCACGGTGCTTGGCAGGCCATAGGCGATTGGATGGCTGAGCAACAAAGCCAGCCTGAGGTGGGTGTTCATTTGTTACAACATGCGGCACTCAAGGTGGGGAGAGCCTATGCACAGACAAAAAGAAGTCTGGCCAGTTTTGATTTTTCTGATTTGCTGCAAAGGCTCCATGCAGCCCTTCATTCACCCGGTAGCCGTTTACCGCAAATTATTCGGACCCAATTTCCAGTGGCACTGGTAGATGAATTTCAAGACACAGACCCCTGGCAATATGAATCGCTGGCAAGTATTTATGGTGCAGGCATTGGCAAGCATCAAAATATACAGACCCAGAAGTCGGTCAGCGCTTTTTTGATGATTGGCGATCCCAAGCAGGCTATTTACAGTTTTCGGGGTGCCGACTTGCCCACCTACTTGAACGCACGACACGCTGCTGATGCCATTTGGACGCTCACAGAAAATCATCGTTCAAGTCCAGAGTTGGTGAATGCAGTCAATCATGTGTTTGAGAAAGCGCAGGCCCCCTTTGGCGAAGTGCCATTTGAGCGTGTGCAAACACCCGTGCCAGCCAAAGCTGAAAGTCTAAGACAGGCCGATGGTCAACCCATTCCTGCGCTCACAGTTTGGCATTTAGACTCACCCAAGCCTCTCAGTGGCAAACACTACTCAGATGCCATGGCGTCTATTTGTGCCACTCACATGGTAGCCTTGCTGAACCAGCAAGTTGCGCAGCCAGGACAAATGGCGGTGTTGGTCAGAGATGGGCAAGAGGCTAAAAAAATTCGTCAGGCCTTGGCCGAACGCGGTGTTCGAAGCGTTTACTTGTCTGACCGCGAAAGTGTCTATGCCACTCGCGAAGCGCTTGATTTGGCATGCATTCTGGAAGCGGTTTTGCAGGCTCGCAACGCCAAGCTGCTGCGCGCTGCTATCACCACCCGTACCTTGTGCTTAAGTTTGGTTGAAATTGAACATGTCATTCACGCAGAAGATGCTTGGGACATTTGGGTGGAGCGCTTCAATGCATGGCACCTGACTTGGCAGCGCCAAGGATTTTTACCCATGCTTTACAAATTGCTGCACGAGCAAGACATTGGTGCTCGCATGCACGCGCAGGGCGACAACGCTGAAAGGCGTTTGACCAACTTGCTGCATCTGGGTGAGTTGTTGCAATCGGCCAGCCAGAGTTTGCAAGGTGAGACTGCATTGTTGAGGTTTCTGTCAGATCAATTGGCCAACCTCCAAGCGCAAGGCGAGGCGGCGCAAATGCGCTTAGAAACCGATGCTGAACTGGTGCAGGTCATTACCTTCCATAAGGCCAAAGGCTTGCAATATCCTTTGGTGTTCTTGCCCTTTGTCTCCAATTTCAGAGAGGACAAAGACGAAACCTTGCGAACGCCAGAAGAGCGGCTGCAAGAAGACATTCGGTTGATGTACGTTGCCCTCACACGCGCTCAGCAGGCCTTGTGGATGGGGGTGGCCAATCGCCAAAAAGATTTCAAGAGCAAAGGGACGCAGCCGCAAAGTGCCATCAGTGTTTTGTTGCAGCGCACCACCGCAGACGATTTGCCTGAAAAACTGAAGACATGGGCGGCATGCAAAGACATCGCGGTGATCAATGCACCTCAGTCCAATGCTCAGGTATTTGTGCCAGCCTTGCCTGTCCATTCAAAGGTCGCAACGCCTGCAAGATCGCCATCGCGCGCATTGCCAAACGCCGGTTGGACCGCCAGTTTCAGTGCGCTCACACGGTATTTGAGTGAATCCAATTTACCAAGCACTGATTCTGGTTTGGCACGCGCAGAGCGTTGGCTAGATTCTCAACTTGACAACCCTGTGAGCCAACCCGATGAGCTGTTCTTGGCCGAGGGAGCTGCGTCATCAACCACAGAGGTGCCGCCCTACAACGAATTCCCCGCAGGCAGTGCTTACGGCACCTTGCTGCACGATATCTTTGAATGGCAACTCAAGGAAGCTTGGCCATTGCTGCAAAACCAATCTGAGATCTCAGCCGAAGTCAAAATTCGGTGGCAACTTTGGTGGCAAACCCAAGCCGACAGCCTGCAACTCAAACCCGAACACCAAGCCCTTTGCCTCCAACTCATCCGCGAATGCGCTTCTGCTCAATTCAAACAATTGGGGTCAGATCAACATTGTTTCAGTCTTTCGCAACTCAATGCAATCAATGCTTGGCCGGAAATGGGCTTCACGTTCAAAACCCATGGTGTTTCAACTGCAAGCATTGACCGCCTCATTTCCGCTTCACTGCACCCCCATGCAACACGCCCCGCTTTGAAAATTCAGCAATTGAACGGATTGCTCACGGGTTTTATGGACATCGTGTTTGAACACGAGGGCCGCTATTTTGTGTTGGATTACAAGTCCAACAAATTACCCGATTACTCCCAAAATAGCATCATCCAAAGTATGCTCAGCCACCGGTATGAGGTGCAATACACCTTGTATCTTTTGGCGCTGCATCGGCTGTTAAAGTCTCGCCTCAAAAACTACAACTACGAGCAGCACGTGGGCGGTGCCATCTATCTCTACCTGCGAGGGATTGATCAAGCGGGACAGGGCGTTTATCTCCACAAACCCTCCTATGATTTGATTCGTCAACTCGACGAAGCTTTTCAATCCAATCAACATCCAGTCAGTTCTGGCGACATTGCATGATGTACAAGGAACCATTGAACACCCAAGTTTCAGGGGCGCCAGCAGCGTTCAATGGGATGGCTTGGCCTTGGACTGCTTTAGATCGGGCGTGGCTTCAGTTTTTAAAGTCTCATCAAGCCGCGCCTGAGCCATTGCACGATTTGTTGGCGTTCTTGGTCAGCCATCAAATGGGCAGAGGCCACGCCTGCTTAGACCTGGATACTTTGTGGCACAAGCCCTCAGATTTGCTAGATTGGACCGATGTTCAAATCAAGGCCCTGGTCCATCAAGCCATGTTGGCCTCGCAAAACTTAGTTCCCAATGACTTGTTTCCGACTGCTGTCAATCCTTGGGCCGAGGCTGCCAAAACCATGCCCTGGGCCATGGGTGAACATTCACCCATGGTGGTTTCTTACCAAGACAATGGGCAAGCACAGCGCGTCTACCTCAGGCGCGCATGGCGAGCCGAACAAAGCATTCAAGCATCGATGCAAATGCGTTTGGCAAAAAACTTTGAAGTGCCGCACGACACCGATGAAATGCTCAACCAACTGTTTGGTTCGCAAAGCGCTGAGACAGATTGGCAACGCATCGCCTGCGCCAAGGCATTGCGTGCGGGTCTCACCCTCATCACCGGTGGCCCAGGCACTGGCAAAACCACCACTGTGGTTCGTTTGTTGGCTTTGCTGCAACGTGCATCGCACGACCAGCACAACACTTTGCGCATTCATTTGGCAGCGCCCACGGGCAAGGCGGCCAGTCGCTTGAGTGCATCTATTCAGTCTGCATTGGCCAGCTTGCCGCAGGGCTGGGCGCAAGGCATTCCTACACAAGCTGTTACCCTGCATCAGTTGTTGCAATACAACCCCGACGCCGCGGCCAGACCGGCCAAGCTGTTGGCTACCGACTTGGTGGTGGTCGACGAAGCATCCATGATTGACTTAGAGCTTATGGCGCGCCTCATGAAATGTGTGCCTGAACAAGCAAGGTTGATTTTGTTGGGCGATAAAGACCAGCTGGCATCGGTGGAGGCTGGCGCTGTGTGGTCTCAATTGTGTGAAGGTTCAGCACAAGCTGACTCAAATACACAAGCGCACACTGCAAAACCTTATGCCTTGCCCGAACAAACAGCTGTGCTGCATGTGAGCCGCCGTTTTGATGCCAACAGCGCCATTGGTCAATGGGCCCAATTGATCAATGCCGGTAATTCAACAGCTGTCAAAACGCAATGGCAAGGTTTAAGCATCTCGAGTATGGGCGACGCCATGGATCATCCTGCCGTTCAACGCTGGCCAGATGAGTGGCGTGAAAGACTTCAAGGTCAAATGCATCCAGAGGCATTGAAAGCCTTGCGTGTTGGCTGGTCTGCTTGGCTTAGTGCTTTGAAGCCCATGCTGCAGGCCAATGCAGTCTGTGACAACACCAAAGCGCTTCAATTGCTGCATTGCTTTAGCGAGTTTCAAGTGCTTTGCGCGCTGCGCCAGGGTCCTTGGGGTGTACAAGCATTGAATGAAAGCATTGCCGTTGCCCTAGGTTTGTCAAAGGGCAACGACCGACCCCTTCAAAACAAAGCTGCCAAAGATGCTTGGTTTGTGGGTCGCCCCATCATGGTGACACGCAACGACTATCACCTGAACCTCATGAACGGCGACGTCGGTCAATGCTTACCCACTGCCAATGGCTTGCGTGTGGCGTTTCCCGATGGCAAAGGCGGCGTCAGGTGGGTTTTGCCTTCACGTCTAGATGCGGTTGAAACAGTTTGGGCCATGACCGTTCACAAATCGCAAGGCTCCGAGTACGAGCATGTGCTCATGGTGCTACCCGATCGCGATGCGCCGGTGCTCACGCGCGAGTTGCTTTACACGGGTGTGACTCGTGCCAAAAAACATTTAACTTGGTGGGTCCCCAACCCCGCCGTACTGATCAACGCGGTGGGGCAGCGCGTCACTCGAAGTGGCGGTTTGGCGGAAGTCCTGTTTCATCGGTCAAAATAAGTGCATTTTCTAGATCAAGCGAGACCCAGATGAATTTTGAAGACATGGCCGACCAACTGGCGGCCCACCCCGACTACAAAGTCAAGCGACGCTTGATCCCTATCTTGAATTTTGGTCCTGGCACGGGTGGCCCTACCAAGCGCATTTTGGTCTTAGACACTGAAACTACGGGTCTCGTTCCGAAGGACGAGAGCATCATTGAGTTGGCCATGCTGGCTGTCGATGTAGATATGCAAACAGGGCAACCGGTAGGTGAAGTCGAAATCTACGAAGATTTCGAAGACCCTGGCCGCCCCATACCAGCTGAAATTACCAAACTCACAGGGATTAGCAGCCAAGACGTCAAGGGCCAGAAGCTCAATGAAGTCAAAATCAAAGACATGGTGGCCCGCGCCGACTTGATCGTGGCGCACAACGCGGCCTTTGATCGCCCCTTTGTTGAAAACCGCTTGGAGGTTTTTGAGCACAAAGCTTGGGCCTGCTCGTTTGCAGGCATTGACTGGAAAGCCGAGGGCTTGGGCTCGGCCAAGTTGGAGTTTCTGTGCAGCGAACTCGGTTGGTTCTACGATGCACATCGAGCACAAATAGACTGCCACGCGCTACTCCGAGTGTTGTCCTCCCCCTTAAAGGCATCTTCCGAGAGCAAGCCTTTGACCGGCTTGCAGCAACTGTTCAAATCTGCAGAAAACGCTCGAACCATCGTGAAGGCCTTCGGGTCACCCTTCGAAACCAAAGACAAACTCAAAGCCCGTGGCTACAGATGGGATTCGGAATCCCGAGTTTGGTATACGGCCGTGAAATCTGCTGAAGCTTTGGATTCAGAAGCGGAATGGCTCAAAACACAGGTTTACGGCGGTCGTTCTGCCCGAATTGGCCTGGAAACTCAAGACGCTTGGGTCCAATTTTCGAGCCGGACCGGCAAATCGGGCGATCGAGTCTTGTAAATTGAATTATTTCAGGACCTGAGAAGGTAGAAGGCGTCCTCAAAGACAGGGATAATCACGGGTTCGGGAAAAATGTCTTTCCCACCCTTTTTGAAGAGCATCCCAGCCATGGCCCAATACGTTTTTTCCATGAACCGCGTCGGCAAGATCGTGCCGCCTAAGCGTCATATTCTCAAAGACATCTCCCTCAGCTTTTTCCCAGGCGCCAAAATTGGTGTTCTTGGTTTGAATGGTTCTGGCAAATCCACGTTGCTCAAAATCATGGCGGGCATCGACAAAGAGATCGAAGGTGAAGCCATTCCTATGGCGGGCCTCAAAATTGGCTATCTGCCTCAAGAGCCCCAAATGAACCCCGACGAAACCGTGCGCGAAGCGGTTGAAGGTGGCATGGGCGAAGTGAAGGCCGCGCAAGCTCGCCTTGAAGAAGTCTATGCCGCTTACGCTGAAGAAGACGCCGATTTTGATGCGCTCGCAGCCGAGCAAGCCAAACTGGAAGCCATTATTTCCACAGCGGGCGATGCCTCCGATCACCAACTCGAAATTGCCGCCGACGCATTGCGTTTGCCGCCATGGGATGCCGTCATTGGCAAACTCTCTGGCGGCGAAAAACGCCGTGTGGCTTTGTGCCGCTTGCTACTCAGTCGCCCCGACATGTTGTTGCTTGACGAACCCACCAACCACTTGGATGCAGAGAGCGTCGATTGGCTGGAGTTGTTCTTGCAGCGTTTCCCCGGCACCGTGGTGGCCATCACC
>JAJTGB010000045.1 GCA_021298995.1 Comamonadaceae bacterium
GGGTCAGCCATGTTCAATTGGATAAATTCAATGTTGCCACCAGGGGTGATGCTGGTGCGGCCTTTGCCACCTTGCTCCAAGCGCAACAACAACTCATCTTCTACTTGCAAATTCCATGCATAGTCGTATTCACCCGTTTGCAAAACAGCACGGGCTGCCGACACCGCATCGCCGCCGCCCTTCATTTCAATGCTGTCAAAGTAGGGACGGTTGGGTTCGTGGTAGTCGTTGTTGATCACACCCCGCAACATGTCACCTGGTTTGAAGTCGGTGAACTTGTAGGGGCCCGTGCCCACCGGCCTGAGGTTGGCGGGTGCATCACGCGATGTTGCGCCTTTGAAAGACTCAAAAATATGCTTGGGAATGATCATTCCGGCTGCGCTGACCAACGGATCGGCCCAAAACGGCGAGGCTTTTTGATACTCGACTTTTACCGTATGGCTGTCCACTTTGGTGACCTTGACGTCACTGTAAGAGCCCTTGGTGTAAGCGGAGGTTGCTGGATCGGCCGCATAGGCTGCTGTAAACACCACATCATCTGCTGTGAAAGGTTTGCCGTCGTGCCAGAGCACGTTTCTTTTGAGCTTCCAAGTGATGGTCTTGCCGTCGCGAGATACACCGCCATTGGATGAGGTGGGCACCTCAGCAGCCAAAATAGGCACCATGTTGCCGTCGTGATCCCAAGCAGCCAGAGGTTCGTAAAAAATACGCGATCCCTCTTGATCTTTGGTGCCGCTGGCAAAGTGGGGTTGCAACAGCGTGGCGCCTTGCCACCACAATAACTTCAAAGCACCGCCACCCCCTCGTTTGGTTGGCTTGTAGCTGGAACTTGTTTGAGCTTGGGCTAATCCTGATGTCAGTAGCATTTGGGCCGCCATCGGAACGCTTAGACCAACCCCAACCATCCGACGAATGAATTGTTGGCGAGTCATGTCTTGGCCGCGAACTTTGTCAAGCAGGCTGTTGATGTCAATTTCGTTCATGAACTTCCCCTCAGAAAAATGAATATTGAAGATAGTTAACACCCTAACTCTAATTCATCAATTCCGTATTAGGGTTTTGATTTAGATGAAATCGGCATAAACTAAATTCTTTCGCTTCAAGGTTCAAAAATGGCCATCAAAAAGAAAGTTATCAATTTGCCAAGCATGACGCCCGGTACGCATCGCACCGTTTCCGTGCTTAGCTTTGGCAAGGCGGGTGCTCGACCCAAGGTGTACATGCAAGCCGCCATTCATGCCAATGAAATGCCTGGCACCATGGCCTTGCACCATTTGATGCCCATGTTGGCCGAAGCAGACAAAAAAGGCTTGATCAAGGGTGAAATCGTTTTGGTGCCCACCGTCAATCCCATTGGCCAGTCACAGTTGGTCGGCAACTCCCATGCTGGCAGATACAACCACCTCAGCCTGGAAAACTTCAATCGCAATTGGATTGATTTGTCAGAACCGGTTGCAGAAAAAGTATGGAAGAAAATTGGCAACAGTCCTGAAGCCAATGTGAAGATGATTCGCAAGGCCGCATTGGAAGCCCTGAACGAGATGAAGCCCGCCAATGAGTTGCAGACATTGCGCGTTGAAATGCAAAAACTCAGTACAGATGCCGATTACGTTCTCGATTTGCATTGCGATATTTATGCGGCGCTGCATTTGTTCACGGCGAAGAACGACTGGTTGAAGGGTCCTACAGGCCCCCTAGGCAACCAAGGTGCTTTGGCTGCCTTGGCCGCCGACCTAGGCGTTGAAGCCACGATGTACAACGACCCCTACCCCAGTACCCTCACCTTTTCAGGGGTCAACAGCTCTCTGTGGGGCCGCTTGCAAAACAAGTTTCCGCACGCCCAAATTCCCCAAGCTTGCATGTCGGTTACTTTGGAGATGCGCAGTCAGCACGATGTGAGTGATGCGCTCGGCAAATCCGACGCTAAAAATCTCTACCGCTGGCTGATCAGACAAGGGGTGCTGGACGGCAAAGCTGCCCCCCTGCCCAAAATGAAATCACCAGCCTCCCCCATCAGCGGCATGGACGTGGGATACAGCACTGGCACGGGTTTCTTGGTGTTCCATGTCAAACCTGGTGCCAAGGTTAAAAAAGGACAAGCCATTTGCGATGTCATCGACCCTGCCAACCCCAATGGCCCCAAAGCCCGAACCACCTACAAAAGCCAAACCGATGGCGTCTTGTTCTCTCGTCGGCTCGACGGCTATCTGTCGTGGCCAGGGCAAGTGATGTACCGCATTGCAGGCCCCAAACCCTTGGCACATCGAATTGGCATGTCGGGCTTAGACGACTAAAGTGGTCATGCCAATACACTGTTCAAGCAAGGCTTAGATTTTCCCCAAGTAATCGGCCTTGCCAAGTTCTACGCCACTGGCCCTCAGCATGCTGTAAGTGGTGGTGGTGTGGAAATGCAAATTGGGCAAGCCATGGCCCAACAAATACTGCATGCCTTTGTAGTGAGCCTCTTTTTCGCCGCGCTTCACCACAATGTCCTTGTCTTCGGTGCCATCAATTTGCTCAGGCTTGAAGGTCTCTAAGAAAGCAATCGTTTTGGCAATTCGAGCTTGCAGGTCTTTCAAGTCTTTTTCAGTGTCTTCGTGGTTTGGAATCTCTACGCCCGCCAACCTGGCCACCAGTCCCTTGCAAACGTCGCAAGCAATTTGTACCTGACGGCTTAAGGGAAACATATCGGGGTAAAGACGCATCGAAGCAAAGACGGTGGGGTCAATTTTTTTGGCTTCTGCGTGCGCTTGGGCCTTGCCCAAAATGTGGGATAAATTGGTCAAGCCATTGATCAAGCGAGGCACGCTGGCTTGGAACATAGAAATGGTCATAAGGTCTCCGGTGGTTCAGTTATAAATGGTTTTTTGGTTTCAAGCTTCTTCTAAGAAGCGCTCTACGAGCCGTGTCCAGTAGGCAGCGCCGTAGGACAAGTTTTGATCGTTGAAATCGTATTTGGGGTTGTGCAACAAAGCGCTGTCACGCCCATTGCCCAGCCTTAAAAAACAACCTGGTTTGTGCATCAAGTAATAGGCAAAATCTTCGCTGCCCGTGACAGGGCCAAAGGGGAAAACAACCTTCTCTTCTCCCACCAATTCAATGGCCACTTGCCGCGCAAATTCAGTTTCTGGGACTGAGTTGATCACGACGGGATAACCGCGCTCATAAATGATTTCAACTTCACCGCCATAGGAATCCACTTGCGAACGAACCAGGCTTGTAATTCTCTGCTCTAACAATTCACGCACCTCGGGACTGAAAGAGCGAATGCTGAGAGACAAACTGGCAGAGTCGGGAATCACATTGGACACACTGCCAGCATGTGCCGTGCCAATGGTGACCACGGCGGTTTGCAGGGGATCAATGTTGCGAGACACCACAGATTGCAAGGCCATGATCAAGCTGCCCATGATGACGACGGGGTCGACCGTCTGATGGGGACGGGCGGCATGCCCACCCTTCCCTTTGATTTTGATTTTGCAGGTATCAGAGGCAGACATGAAAGGGCCTGTGCCAAACATGAAAGTACCAACGTCCACGCCCGGATGGTTGTGAAGGCCAAAAATAGCATCACAGGGAAAACGTTCAAACAAGCCGTCGGCAATCATTTGTTGCGCGCCACTGTTTTTACCGGCCTCCTCTGCCGGCTGAAAAACCAAGTGCACTGTGCCTTTGAATTGCCGCGTTTTGGCCAATTGCTGAGCAGCGCCCAACAACATGGTTGTGTGGCCATCGTGTCCGCAAGCATGCATGGTGCCGGTGTGTTCACTGGCGTAAGGCTTTTGGGTCTCCTCCTGGATGGGGAGCGCATCCATGTCTGCGCGCAATGCAATGCCTTTGCCCTCACCATTTTTCAAAGTGGCCACCAAGCCGTGACCACCGACATTGCGCGTGACGTCATAACCCCATGCCTGGAGCTTGTCAGCCACCCACTGAGCCGTTGATTTTTCCTGAAATGAGAGTTCAGGATATCTGTGCAAATGGCGTCTGGCTTCACTCAAGGACTCCTGCGCATCAAGCAGATCTGTCAATTTACAAAAACAATCGTAACGAGCGTTCATGGCGTGTCCTTTGAATCTCTAGTTTGAAACCATCCCAAGAGTTTAATTGGCATGAGGGGTGTTGCCAGCACCTAAATCCCAATAAAGACCTGTCATGACCTGCAGCCCTTCTTTCAAAAGCTCAGGAGGGAGGTGTTCATTGGGAGCATGTTGGGAGCAGCCAGGATACGAATGGGGCACCCAGATGGTCTTCAATCCCAACACCTCTGTAAAGATATCGTTGGGCAAAGAGCCCCCCAAATTGGGCAAAATAGCGGGCGTTTTGTGGGTCGTCTGTTGCAATGAATTGGCAGCCCACGTCACCCAAGCATCGTCTGGGTCAATGCGCGTTGCTTTGAAAATTTCATCGCGCGCCGCCGTAATTTGCACATAAGAAAATCCATGTTGGTCCAAGTGCCTGCGCAGGGCACCCAAGATGTCTGTGCTGTCAATACCCACCACAAATCGCAACTGGCAAGTGGCCTTGGCTCTGGGCGGAATGGCGTTCACCGGATTGTCTGGATTGCCCGTCTTGAAGGCCAATACTTCGAAAGAACACCAGCCAAAAACCCGCTCGGCAGGACTGAGGCCCGGTTGCCCCCAATCGGTCTCAATCTGAGGGCCATTGGCACCGCCATCGACTTCGCAGTCAGCCAGCACGCGCCGCACGGCATCGGGCAAGGACTTTGGCTTCCATTCGGGCACCAAAATCTCGCCATGGTCGGTGACCAAGCAGGCGATGGCATGGGCCAGTTGAATCCCTGGGTTGGAGATCAGTCCACCCCAATTGCCCGAGTGATGAGCACCCGATCTGGCTTCGATGCTGAGGTCAAAATTGAGACAACCGCGCGATCCCAAAAAGATGGTGGGACGATCTGCTCTGAGCCGAGGTCCGTCCGAGGCCACCAACAAGTCTGCTTTGAGCAACTCTGCATGCTCAGCGCAAACATCTCTCAAACCGGGAGAACCTGTTTCTTCGCCCATTTCAATGATGAACTTGGCATTGAAACCCAAACAACCGCGCTCAGCCAACACGCAGGCCAGCGCCTTTAAATTGACAGAATGCTGGCCCTTGTTATCTGCAATGCCACGGCCATACCAGCGCCCATCTAAGTCAGTCAGAGTCCAGGGTGAAACGCCTTCTCGCCATTCGGACTCTAGCCCGCGAATAACATCCCCATGGCCATATCCCAGAACGGTTGGCAAAGCTGGATCCTCCAATCGCTCAGCATACAAAAAAGGCGCTTTTGCTTTGGGGTGCTCAATGAGGCGGCACTCAAAACCCATGGCCTTCAATGCGGGTTGGAGTTCTTCGCTCAAATAGGCTAGAAGTTCAGCAGATCTGGCTGGATTTTGGCTTTCTGTGGGCCTAGAAATTCTTTTCTGAAGAATTGCACGAAAGGCTCCATTGTCAAATTCTTCGGACGCTCGATCGATGGCAGCTTGTCTGGTCATTTTCATTTGTTTTTAAAAAATGTCAGACTAACCCAAAATGCCGGTCAAGGTGCGATAAGACTGTACAAACACGCAATGCTTGAAGCAAAATAGGCCTAGATTTAGCTCAAAATACAGATTAATTCAAACAACATATTGTTTTACAACCTATAGTTGATAAACAATATGTTTAATAACAGGTAGTTAATATGACAGACCATCACCATTCACACACAGGCAATGCAGAAACACCTGCATGGAAACACGACGGCGTGCGTGTGGTGCCCGGCAACCAATTGGATGGGAATGTCCCTTCTACCCCAGGCATGGACAGAAAAGCCGCGATTAACTTTGCAAGGGTTGGCGCAGAAAAGCTCTGGGCCGGCACCGTCACCATTCATGCCAACGCCAAAACAGGCGCACACCATCATGGGCCGCTAGAAAGCGTGATTTACGTGATTAAAGGCCGTGCCCGCATGCGATGGGGCGACAAATTGGAGTTCACTGCAGAAGCAGGCCCCGGCGATTTCATTTATGTGCCACCTTTTGTGCCACATCAAGAAATCAATGCCAGCCCCACAGAAGTATTGGAATGCGTGCTTTGCAGGAGTGACGGACAAGCCGTATCGGTCAACCTGGACATTGAGCCCATCGAAAAACCGGAGCAGGTGCTGTGGATTGACCCCACCCATCCTCACGGTGGGGTTTAATCAATCTCAGTCAATCTTGGCGCCAGAATCTTTCACAATTTTGGCCCAACGCACCAAATCAGACCTCACAATTTGTGCCAGCTGATCGGATGTGCCTTTGAATGGCTCGCAACCCAAGGTAGCCAAGCGATCCTGAACCTCTTTGGCGTCAAGCACCTTGGCCACATCATTCTGAATTTGAAGCAAGATGTTTTTAGGCGTGCCTATTGGGGCAAACATGCCATACCAAGGGGTTGCGCCAAATCCAGCCACCGTTTCACCAATGGTGGGCGAATCAGGCAAAGCAGCAAGGCGTTTTTCATTCACCACACCCAACACTTTGAGCTTGCCAGATCGAATCAAGGCAATAGAGGAAGGCATGCTTTGGACCGACAAAGGAACCTGGCCACCCGCCACATCCGTGGCAGCTGCTGCGGCAGCTTTGTAGGGAATGTGCTGCAGTTGAATATCGGTTGCCTTTTGGAGCATTTCACCGATCAAATGGTTCAATGTGCCGTTGCCAGCTGAGGCGATAGACAAGGCACCCGGCTTCGATTTGGCCAAGGCAATGAGTTCGGCCACATTGTTAGCTGGCACACTGGGGTTGGCCACCAACACATAGCCCGCTTTGGCCAAGGGTGCAATAGGATCAAAATCTTTAACTGGATCGAATCCAGTTTTGGCATACAAAGCCGGATTGATCACTTGCGCACTGTCTGCGTTCACCAACAGGGTGTATCCGTCATTTTTGGCTTTGGCCGCAAATGCTGTTCCGACATTGCCACCTGCACCAGGCCGATTTTCAACCAGTACCGTTTGCCCCCACTGTTCCGATAGCTTTTGAGCAATGACGCGAGCAATGGCGTCATTGGCACCACCTGCCGCCTGAGGCACCACCACAGTGACCGGTCTAGAAGGAAATTTGTCTTGTGCAATGGCTTGTGCTGCGAAAGACATTCCCAAGCTCAACAGCGTCATTTTCAAAATTGCGAATCTGCGATCAGTCATTGCCAACCTTTAAAAAAATTAAGTCATGGCCATTGTTCCTAGAAAACAAAACTTCTCCAAGTCGGGTTTGCCATAATCAAGCCTCAAACTATGTTCAATTCGATCATTTGCGCAAGGAGCGCTGACCACTTCATGACCACGCCATTGCACACCACCCCCCAACTCACTGGCCTTTTGCAAGGCCTGAAAATCAGCATGAAGGGCCTTTTGTGAGTGTGAATCCTGTGAGCGCCAAGGAAGCCATGAACCGAATGGCCATTCCCATGGGAAAAAGTGGTGGCTTCAGTGCCATTATTGACGCCAGAAGTGAAGATGAATATGCCCTGGATCATTTGCCAGGATCAGTCAATTGGCCGTCTTTGAACAACGAAGAACGCATTGTCATTGGCACACTGTACAAACAAGTTGGCCCTTTCGAGGCCAAGAAAAAAGGCGCAGGCTTGGTGGCGGCCAATATTGCGAAGCACATTGAAAACCATGTCATAGACCTGCCAAAAGACTGGCAACCATTGGTCTACTGCTGGCGCGGTGGAAAACGAAGCGGGTCTTTGGCGCTCATCTTGGGACAAATTGGCTTTAAGGTGAATCTCATTGAAGGCGGCTACAAAGCCTTTCGGAGTGAGTTGATTCATGCCATTCCACCTCTGGCTGAGCGTCTTCAATGGCGCGTCATTTGCGGCCCTACAGGTTCAGGTAAAACCAGGCTCCTGCATTGCTTAAAAGCTCAAGGGGCGCAGGTCTTGGATTTAGAAGGCCTTGCCAATCACCGCAGTTCAGTGCTTGGCTTTATTCCCGGTGAGCCCCAGCCCAGCCAGAAAAACTTTGACACCCTTCTATGGGATGCCTTGCGACAAATGGACCCCTCAAAGCCTGTTTATGTCGAATCGGAAAGTCGCAAGGTGGGCAATTTGGCCGTCCCCGAGTCCTTGATCTTGGCTATCCGTTCTGGGCAGTGCTATCAACTCGAACTCTCGGATAACGAGCGTGTCAAACTCTTGCTAGAGGACTACGATTTTTTTGTCAAAGATCCTGCACTTTTCTCTAGACGTCTCGATGCATTGGTGTCTATTCGTGGCAAGCAAGTTGTTGAGGCTTGGCAATCTCAAATTCAAAATGATCAAATTGATTTGGTGGTCCAAGACCTCCTGACACTGCACTACGATCCCACCTACTTTGCATCGATGAAGCGAAATTTTGAGCACATCCAAAACGCTCAGACACTTCATGCAAAAGACAGAACACATGAAAGCCTTACTTCGATAGCGCAAGAAATAATAGGTTCATGACTTGTTCTATGCACTAGCAAATTGAACCTGTTGACATGTCTTCTAACAAGTAGGCGAGAGATTTTCTCAAGCATTTCTGCGGATAATCTTGCCTAATTCATTGGAAATTCCTCAAAATGCCACACCAACCCGCCTCCTCTGCTCTGGCCAGATTTCGAGTCATCGATCTCACACAAGTTAGGGCTGGCCCCACAGCTTGCCGCCAATTGGCCGACTGGGGTGCCGATGTCGTTCAAGTTCAGATGCCCGAACACATGCGGGGCGACGACACCTTGGGCGGCCAAGAGGGTTCTGACTACCAATACACCCACAGAAACAAGCGCTCTATCACCCTGAACTTGAAAGAGCCTGAAGGCATTCAGCTTCTAAAAAAGCTCATAGACCAAGCCGACGTGGTGGTTGAAAACTTCAGACCCGATGTGAAGTTTCGTTTGGGCATTGACTATGAGAGTTTGAAAGTCAGCAACCCTGGCTTGGTCTACGCCAGTATTTCGGGCTTTGGCCAAACCGGTCCTTTGGCCAACAGGCCAGGTTTCGATCAAATTGCACAAGGCATGGGCGGCTTGATGTCGGTCACAGGAATGGCGGAGCAAGGGCCCATGCGCGTTGGCATTCCTATTGCCGATTTGTGTGCCGGTATTTTTGCAGCTCAAGGCATCTTGGTCGCTCTGCTTGAGCGAGAAAAGTCAGGTCAAGGACAGTGGATTCACACATCATTGTTGGAGTCCATGGTTTACATGATGGACTTTCAAACCTCCAGATGGCTCATCGATCAAGAAGTGGCCACCCAAGCCGGTAACTTTCATCCCACCAGCATTCCCACTGGCGTCTACAAAGCCCGCGACGGCTACATGAACATCGCCGTTTTTGGCTCCAAGATTTGGGAGCGTTTTTGCGACATTTTGGAAGCCCCTCAATGGGTCACCGATCCACGTTATCACGACAAGCCCAGTCGCTCCGTGAACCGCGACGCCTTGAATCAGGAAATCAATGAGCGCTTGGCCAAAAAAGATTGCGCATATTGGATTGAGCAGCTCAATGAAGGTGGCGTGGCTTGCGGTTTGATCAACAGCATGGATCAAGTGTTTGAAGAACCTCAAATCAAACACCTGAACATGGTCAAAGATGTGGTGTCAGTTCACCAAGGACCTCAACGCATGGTGGGGCAGCCGGTGCAGCTTGAACGCACACCCAGCAGCATTGCTCGCGCCGCGCCACGGCGAGGTGAGCACAGCGAAGAGATATTGAAAGAAATTGGCGTTCAAGCTGAAGACTTAGTGCGCCTCAAATCGACTGGAGTTTATTGATGAGTGACGTTGTCTATCAGTCCCCCACTGACCGTGTTGAAACATGGTTAGACCAAACCACCTTGCACATTCGATTCAACAATGTGGCGCGGCACAATGCTTTGTCGGTTGACATGTGGGAGGCGGTCCCCACGCTTTTATCGCAAGCAGAACAAGACATGCGCGTGCGCTTGGTTGTTTTTTCAGGGGCCGGCGAAAAAGCCTTTGTCTCTGGCGCAGACATTTCTCAATTTGAAGACATGCGGGCGGCCAAAGAAGCCGTCACACGGTACGAGCACATGGCCGAAACGGCTCTCATGAGTATTTACAATTTTCCGAAACCCACGCTGGCTTGCATCCGCGGATATTGCATTGGCGGCGGTGTGAATGTGGCCATCAGCTGCGACATGCGCATTGCGGCCAGTGATGCTGTTTTTTCAGTGCCGGCGGCCAAACTTGGTCTGGGCTATCGCTATTCCGCCATGAAAAATTTGGTCGACTTAATCGGTCCGGGTGCAGCCAAAGATCTGTTTTTCACAGCCAGACGCTTAGACGCCAAAGAGGCCCTTCAGTTGGGCTTGGTCAACCGGGTGTGTGAGACAGAAAAATTGCCGGAGCTGTTGGCCGAATACACGTCGGCTCTGGCCGCCAATGCGCCGATCACCATCGCGGCTGCCAAAGCCATTACCAAGGAAATTTTGAAACCATCCCCAGAGTTGGACATGGCGCTTTGCCAACAGCTCATTCGCAATTGTTTTGAATCTGCCGATTACGCCGAAGGTCGAAAAGCCTTCATGGAAAAACGCAAACCTATTTTCAAAGGCATCTGATCATGAAATCTTACTGGATGCACATCGAGGATGTGCCAAATCCCATCGAACTGCGCGACGTTCCCATGCCTGTCGCAGGGCCCACTCAAGCCTTGGTCAAAGTGCATGCTGCTGGCTTGAACCGGGGTGAATTCATCAAAGGTCACGGCCTTCATGGCAGCCAGGGCGCCAAGGCCATCGGTATGGAAGCTGCGGGCGAAATTGTGGCTGTTGGCGACAAAGTCACCTCCATGTCTTCATTCAAAGTGGGCGATCGGGTTATGGCCCGTTGCGGTGCAAGTTTCTCCGAATATGCACTGATGAACGTCCAAGAAATGATGGCTATGCCAGACACGCTGTCATGGGAGCAAGCCGCCAGCATTCCAATTACATTCTTGGTGACCTATGATCTTTTGGTGCAACAAGGCAAACTCAAAACCAACGATTGGATGCTGATCAATGGCGTCTCCTCGGGCGTGGGCGTTGCCTCCTTGCAAATGGGCAAAGCACTAGGCGCCAAAGTGATTGGCACTTCAGGGTCTGCAGACAAGCTCAATCAATTGGCCCCTTTGGGTTTGGACCTCGGCATCTGTACAAGATCTCCCGACTTTCACGCTGAGGTCATGCGCGCAACCGATGGCAAAGGCGTTCAATTGATCGTGAACACCGTCGGTGGCTCTGTATTTGAAGAAAGCTTCAAGTGCCTTTCTTTTCAAGGTCGCTTGGGCACGGTAGGTTATGTTGACGGCGTGTTGCATGCACCTCTAGACATTGAAGCCCTGCATGCCAAGAGACTTACCCTGTTTGGTGTCTCCAACAAAATGCGTACGCCCGACCAACGTGCTGAACCCGTTTTGGGGTTCATCAAAGACATCCTGCCAAGCTTTGCCAATGGCAAAATTCGCCCATGCGTCGATTCAGTTTTTGAATTCAAAGAATTGGAAGCAGCCAAAGCTCGAATGGAAAGCAACGCTCACGTTGGAAAAATTGTTTTGAAAGTGATCTCATCATGAAATACCATCATCTTTTATCTCTTCTTTGCACAACCGCTTTGGGCATTGGCACTCTGGCACAAGCCCAGACACCCGCCAACTACCCCAACAAGCCCGTCAAAGTGGTGGTCGGTTTTGCGCCTGGCGGTGCCGCAGACTATGTTGCGCGCAACATCAGCGATGCCATGGGCAAGTCTTTGGGACAAGCCATCATTGTGGAAAACAAAGCGGGTGCAGGCTCTAGCATTGCAGCCGAATTTGTCTCTAAAGCGGCACCCGATGGCTACACTGTTTTGATTGCCAGTCCAAGCAGTATTTCAGTCAATCCTGCACTCAACGCCAAACTGGGTTACACGCCCAAAGACTTATTCCCAGTGACCAAAATCACCACATCGCCATTGGTGATCGCTGCCAACCCCAATGCAGGTTTGAACAGCTTGAACGAACTGGTAGCCAAAGCCAAGAAAGCACCAGGCAGCATCAATTACGCCACGTCCGGTAACGGTTCAGCGCCCCATTTGGGAGCTGCCTTATTTGCTCAAATTGCAGGTATTGAAATGACTCACATTCCTTTCAGGGGAGGTGCGCCTGCTGTTCAATCGGTGGTGGCTGGCGATACTCAACTGACGTTTGGCACCCCCCCTTCTGTGTTGCCAATGATTCAAGCAGGTCGACTCAAGGGCTTGGGTGTGAGCACCAAAGAAAGGTCAGGCTTGGTTCCTGGCATACCAGGTTCTGCTGAAGCCGGTTTTCCAGACTATGCCATTGAGTTTTGGTATGGCATTTTCTTGCCCAACGGAACGCCTCCT
>JAJTGB010000046.1 GCA_021298995.1 Comamonadaceae bacterium
CTGACCAAGAATGCAGTAGCACGAATGTGATCGGCAATGACGCGCAATGATTTGTTTTGCAAATCGGTGCAGCCAGTTTCGTGCGAAGCTGCTTTGATCAACGCGTCAAAAATATCGATTTCATAGTTGCTGTGCACGTGCTGCAAAATAGCGGCCAAACGCTCAAGGCCCATGCCAGTGTCAACGCAAGGTGCAGGTAAATTGTTCAAGCTGCCATCGGGCTGCATGTCAAACTGCATGAACACGTTGTTCCAAATTTCAATGTAACGGTCGCCGTCTTGCTCTGGGCTACCGGGAGGACCACCTGCTACTTCGGGGCCATGGTCGTAGAAAATTTCGGAGCAAGGACCGCAGGGGCCGGTGTCGGCCATCATCCAGAAATTGTCGGACATGTAGCGTCCGCCTTTGTTGTCACCAATGCGCACCACGCGCTCGGGTGGCAGGCCAATCTCTTTGGTCCAGATGTCGTAGGCTTCGTCGTCTTCAATGTAGACCGTGGCCCAAAGTTTTTCGGCGGGCAATTTGTAAACTTGTGTGAGCAATTCAAAAGCCCACTTCAAACTGTCGCGTTTGAAATAGTCGCCAAAACTCCAATTGCCCAACATTTCAAAGAAGGTGTGGTGACGTGCGGTGTAACCCACGTTTTCCAAATCGTTGTGCTTGCCGCCAGCGCGCAAACAAGCTTGAACCGAGGCTGCGCGCACATAGCTGCGCTTGTCCGTGCCCAAGAACACGTCCTTGAACTGAACCATGCCAGAGTTGGTGAACATCAAAGTGGGATCGTTGCCAGGCACCAGGGGGCTAGAAGCCACCACGGTGTGACCTTTGGACGCAAAAAAGTCGAGGAAGGTTTTGCGAATATCAGCAACAGAAATAACAGGTGTGCTCATGGCAGGGGTATCTTTATGAAAGCCCAACAGGGCCTAACATTCCATTATAAGATTGCAAAAAGCGCAAAATATCCCCTCAAACAACAGATCCCCCTAGGAGACCCTCATGGACATGAAAACTTCACCTTTGGCACTGCTCAAAGACCCCAGCCTTCTCAAGACCGATGCCCTCATCAATGGTCAGTGGGTCAAAGGTCAAAGCCGTTTTGATGTGTGCGATCCCTCTACGGGGGCCAAATTGGCCGATGTGGCCAATTTAGGCGCCCAAGATGCGGAAGCCGCCATTGCAGCCGCCAATGCCGCCTTGCCCGCTTGGCGCAACAAAACCAGCAAAGAACGCAGCATATTGCTGCGCAAGTGGTACGACTTGCTGATGGCCAACATGGAAGACTTAGGCCGCATCATGACCGCCGAACAAGGCAAACCTTTTGCCGAAGCCAAAGGCGAAGTGGCGTATGGCGCCAGCTTTGTCGAGTGGTATGCCGAGGAAGCCAAACGCGTCAATGGCGAAACCTTGCCCCAGTTTGACAACAACCGCCGTTTGATGGTCATCAAGCAGCCTATTGGTGTTTGTGCGGCCATCACGCCTTGGAATTTCCCCTTGGCCATGATCACGCGCAAAGTAGCGCCCGCTTTGGCTGCTGGCTGCACCGTGGTCATCAAGCCCGCAGAGCTCACGCCCCTCTCCGCTTTGGCCGCAGGCGAATTGGCCATCCGCGCTGGCATTCCTGCTGGCGTCATCAACTTACTCACCGCCGATTCAGACAACAGCATTGCCGCGGGCAAAGTGTTTTGCGCTAGCGACATTGTTCGCCATATCAGTTTTACTGGCAGCACCGAAGTGGGTCGCATCTTGATGGCCCAATCTGCACCCAGTGTCAAAAAATTGTCCCTTGAATTGGGCGGCAATGCACCCTTCATTGTGTTTGACGATGCCGACATCGACAGCGCCGTAGAAGGCGCCATGGCCAGCAAGTACCGCAACGCGGGTCAGACCTGCGTGTGCGCCAACCGCATCTACGTTCAAGAGTCTGTGTATGACGCGTTTGTGCAAAAGTTTGCCGCCAAGGTCAAGGCCTTGAAAGTGGGCAATGGCTTTGAAGATGGCGTGGTGCAAGGCCCCCTCATTGAGCCCGCCGCGATCGACAAAGTCACTCGCCACGTAGAAGACGCCAAAGCCAAAGGCGGTGTGGTGTTGGCTGGCGGTAAAGCCTTGAACGGCCAATTCTTCGAACCCACCGTCATTGGCAACGCCACTTCAGACATGCTGTGCGCCAAAGAGGAAACCTTTGGCCCGTTTGCCCCAGTTTTCAAATTCAAAACTGAGCAAGAAGCCATTGATGCAGCCAACAACACCGAGTTTGGTTTGGCCAGCTATTTCTACAGCCGTGATGTGGGCCGCATTTTCCGCGTCAGCGAAGCCTTGGAATACGGCATGGTGGGCATCAATGTGGGCATCATTGCCACCGAGCACGTTCCGTTTGGCGGCGTGAAGCAATCTGGCTTGGGCCGCGAAGGCTCGCGCCACGGCATGGAAGAGTACCTTGAGATGAAGTACTTGTGCATGGGCGATATTTTGAAATAAATCCTGCCTTCTGACTCTCAATCCTATTCACCTTCCATGGAGCTCAAAATGAAAATTGGTATCGCAGGTATTGGCAAAATGGGCAATGCCATTGGTTCACGTCTGTTGGGCCTCGGCTATTCGGTCACGGTTTGGAATCGATCGGCAGACAAAGCCAGCGCACTCTTGAGTGCCGGCGCGCAATGGGCCAACTCTCCCAAACTGTTGGCCGAGTCTGCCGACACCGTCATCACACTGCTCACCAACGAAGCGGCCATCGATGATGTCTATTCAGGCAAAGACGGCCTTTTGTCGGGCGCTGGCAAACACGTCACCTTCATTGACATGAGCACCGTCAGCCCCACAAAACCGCCTGAGTTGGCTTTGCGAGTGCAAGCCACTGGTGCCGCCTACTTAGAGTGCCCTGTGGGCGGCAGTATCGGCCCGGCCAAGGAAGGCAAGTTGCTCGGATTTGTGGGCGGTGCCGCAGCCGATTTGGCCAAGGTTCAATCTTTGCTCGACCAAATGTGCAAACGGGTTGAACACGTGGGCACTTACGGGGCCGGTTCGACCATGAAGATGGCCGTCAATTTGCCTCTCATGGTCTATTGGCAAACCTTGGGCGAAGCTCTCTCTTTGATAGACCATCTGAAACTCGATCCGCAAAGGGTCATTGATATTTTGTCTGAAAGTTCAGGCGGCCCCAACATGTTGAAGGTGCGCGGCCCCTTGCTGGTGCAAGCCTTAGGTCATCAGGGCAATGACACGGTAACGGTGGATGTGGCCACCATGCGCAAAGACATGCGAACCATGCTGGCATTGGGCCAAGCAAACCGCAGAGAACTGCCCTTGACAAGCATTGCTTTGGAGAAATTCAACCAAGCCGCAGAATCGGGCCTGGATGGCAAAGACTGCACGCAATTGCCAGTGTGGTGGCTTGGCCAAGGCGGTCACTCTAAGTAACAGCCTTGGCGGATGAAGCTCAGTCGAGCTTCATCTCGCGAATGATGCCTCGGAATTGATCCATCTGCTTGCGCAACATGGCATCTTGCGCAGCAGGTGTTGAGCCCACACCTTCGGCGCCCAAATCATTGAGTCGCTTCACCACATCGGGGTGCTTAACTGCCGCAATAATTTCTTTGTTCAACCGGTCAATGATGTCTTTGGGTGTTTTGGCGGGAGCAAACACACCATTCCAGCCTTCCAATTCCAAATTGGGGAAGCCCAACTCCTTGACGGTGGGCACATCGGGCAAACCAGGAATGCGCTTGGAAGCTGTGGTGGCCAAGGCTTTCAATGTACCGGCCTTCACTTCGGCCAAAGAAGAAGACAGCTGATCACCGCCCACTTGCAACCTGCCGGCCAAAAGCTCTTGCTTGAGAGGCGCAGCACCTTTGAATGGAATGTGCTCCATATTGATGCCAGCTTCTTTTTTGTAGGCTTCACCCAAAACGTGCATGGTGGAGCCTGGGCCTGTAGAGCCATAGTTGTATTGCAAAGCCTTGTTGCTCTTTAAAAGGTTGGCAAGTTCTTTGAGATCTTTAGCGGGCACGGATGGGCTAGATGTCCAAATGAAGGGCACGTACACCGCAATAGACACACCTGCAAAATCGGTGTCTACATTGAAAGGCGATCTGTTAGCCAGTGCTTGAGCAACCGCTGCCAAAGGGAAGGACAGGTTGTGCATCATGATGGTGTAACCATCAGGTGCTGCTTTGGCCATGAGGTCTGCGCCAATGTTGCCACCCGCACCGCCCCTGTTGTCAACCGTAACAGGTTGACCCATCGACTCCGTCATCTTTTGCGCAATGATGCGGGCCACAATATCAGTGGTGCCACCCGCTGGGAACGGCACGATCATTTTGATGGGTTTAGAGGGATAAGCTTGGGCCATGGCACTGAGCGGCAATGCCATAGCGAGAACTGTGACTGTGCAAGCTTTTTTCAACTTCGAAAAAATAGAACTCATGATGTCTCCTTGATAAACAGGTTTATTTTTTTCCTAAGCCCAAACGCTTGGCACCTTCAATGTACAAAGCAATGCGCTCTTTCATGAAGGCGTCCATTTGATCGGCACCAATGTTGACCAACTCAAAGCCGCTCTTAGCTGCCAGCTCTTTCATTTCAGGATCGTTATTCAAAGCCAACCACATGTCAGAAAGTCTCTTGCGAGCCTCGGGCGAGGTTGATCTTGGAACACCCACACCGCGGTAGGCACCGTCAATCCAATCGACGCCCAGCTCTCGGAAGGTCGGCACATTGGGCATGAGGGGGTGGCGTTTTTCCATGGCCACCGCCAAGGCGCGAACTTTGCCGCGATTGGCAATGGCGAAGGGTGTGTAAGTGACAGCACCATCAATTTGTGCGCCCACAACCGCCATGGACATGTCGCCCGTGCCTTTGTAGGGCACATAGGTGCTCTTGATGCCAAAGGCCGCGTTCAAACGTTCATGCGCAGCATGGTTGGCAGAGTTCAAGCCGGAGCCGCCCAAATTCATTTTGCCGGGCGACTGCTTGGCAGCAGCAATGAACTCAGCAAAGCTTTTGATTGGGCTGCTTTCAGGTACGACCAACACATCGGGTGTGTAGTGGAACCAAAAAACGGGGGTGATATCGGCCGTCTTGTATTGAACTTCACCTTCAATGGGCTGAAAAACAATGTGGGGCAAATTGATGCCCACCACATTGAGGCCATCGCCTGGCAAGTTGTTCATTTGGGCCCACATGAGGCCTCCACCAGCACCCGCTTTGTATTGAATGATGGTATCGATGGCGCCACATTTCTTTTTCAGCACCATTTGTTGATGTCTGGCAGACAGATCCGATTCACCACCCGGCGGGAAGGCCTGCCAGTACATGACGTTTTTCTCAGGGCAGGCAGGCATGGCTTGTGCAGCTGCTTGTTGCGGCAACAAACTTGCCAAACTGAGCCCGACTGCACTCAACCAAAACTTTGTTTTCTTTTCCATTTTGTCTCCTGCATCTTGGTGATGATGTTGAAAATTCAGTGCCGAAGCATTTGGCACACCGCGTCGGTCACTTCCTGCATGTTGGCCTCGCCACCCAGATCGCGCGTGTGCAATTTGGGGTTGGCGGTCACAGCCTCAATGGCCTGCATCAAACGCTGAGCCTGCTGGTCTAAGCCGATGTGTTCCAGCATCATCACACAACTCCAAAAACTGCCAATAGGGTTTGCGAGACCTTTTCCCATAATGTCAAAGGCAGAACCGTGAATGGGCTCAAACATGGAGGGATAACGGCGTTCAGGGTCTATGTTGCCTGTGGGGGCAATGCCCAAGCTGCCTGCCAGTGCGGCAGCCAAGTCGCTCAAAATGTCGGCATGCAAATTGGTGGCTACCAAAGTGTCCAGCGTTGCAGGTCGGTTCACCATGCGTGCAGTGCAGGCATCGACCAGTTCTTTGTCCCAACGCACATCGGGAAACTCAGCGCTCACTTCTTTGGCAATTTCATCCCACATGACCATGGCATGTCGCTGGGCATTGGATTTGGTCACCACAGTCAGCAACTTGCGTGGCCTAGACTGCGCCAACTTGAAGGCGTAGCGCATGATGCGCTGAACGCCCACGCGGGTCATCATGGACACATCGGTGGCCACTTCGATGGGATGACCTTGATGGGCTCTACCGCCCACACCGGCATATTCACCCTCAGAATTTTCGCGAACAATGACCCAATTGAGCTGCTCGGGGGTGCAACGTTTCAAAGGGGCATCGATGCCGCGCAAGATGCGCGTGGGCCGCACATTGGCGTACTGGTCAAAGCCCTGACAGATTTTGAGTCGCAAGCCCCAAAGAGTAATGTGGTCTGGAATTTGAGGATCGCCTGCAGAGCCAAACAAAATGGCATCCAAAGGCCGCAGCGCATCCAGTCCGTCTGCAGGCATCATGATCCCGTGCTGTCGATAGTAATCGCCGCCCCAATCAAAAGAAGTGAATTCAAAACCAAACTGATTTTGTCCTTCAGCCAACGCCTCCAGAACCACTTGGGAAGCAGGGATCACTTCTTTTCCGATGCCATCGCCCGGAATGCATGCAATTTTGAATTTTTTCATCAGAAGATCAACTGGCAGCCTGTTTTGCTTTGCAAAAATTCTTTGGTCACCCCAGGCGCTAATTCAATCACTTTCAAGCCCTCAGGTACCACATCCATCACGGCAAGGTCCGTGATGATGCGATCGACAACACCTACGCCTGTCAACGGCAAATTGCATTGCTTCAAGATTTTCAAATCTTCGGTGCCGTCTTTTTTTCTGGCCACGTGTTCCATCAAAATAATCACGCGCTTCACGCCCCGCATTGATGAGGTCGGCATCGACTTCATCTTCTGTGGGGAATGGACCAATGCCCAACATGCCGTTTTCTGATTGCAACCACACCTCAATGTTGCTGGGCACATGGTTGGCCACCAAGGTGGGAATGCCAATGCCCAAGTTCACATAGAAACCGTCTTGCAATTCGTGCGCAGCGCGAGCTGCCATTTGGTCTTGATTCCAGCTCATGCTTAGACTCCTGCTTTCTCTGTGATGGTGCGTTTTTCAATGCGTTTTTCGGGGTGCTTGTTGAGCACCAAACGGTGAACATAAATGCCTGGCAAGTGAATTTGATCGGGGATCATGTCGCCTGTTTCAACAATCTCTTCCACCTCCACAATGCAAACTTTGCCAGCCATGGCCACCGCAGGGTTGAAGTTGCGAGCTGTAAGGCGGAATTGCAAGTTGCCAGATTTGTCGGCGCGCCAAGCTTTGACCAACGAAACATCCGGAACCAAAGCACGCTCCATGACATAGGTCTCGCCATCGAACTCACGCAGCTCTTTACCGTCGGCCACCACGGTACCCACGCCCGTTTTGGTGAAGAAGGCGGGGATGCCTGAACCGCCCGCGCGAAGCTTCTCTGCCAAGGTGCCTTGGGGGGTGAATTCCAACTCCAACTCGCCTGCCAAAAACTGACGCTCAAATTCTTTGTTTTCACCCACGTAAGACGAAATCATTTTTTTGATTTGGCGTGTTTCAAGCAACTTGCCTAAGCCAAAGCCGTCGACACCCGCATTGTTCGAAATGGCGGTGATATTCTTGACGCCAGAGTCGCGCAAGGCATCAATGAGGGCCTCTGGAATGCCGCAGAGGCCAAAGCCACCGACCGCCATCAATTGACCATCAGCCACAACACCTTTTAGCGCTTCAGCTGCAGAGGGAAAAATCTTGTTCACAGGGCACTCCTAAGAGGGGAAATCTCAAAAAGTCATAGTGTAATGGGTGATTCAAGTTGATTAGAATCTGTGTATTCACAAGGACTCCCATGAACCACCCCGAAACCTCCAGCACCAAAATGACGCGCTACCCTGCGCCAGAGCTCAAAGACGTGCCAGAAGACATTCGGGCCAAAATTTTGGAAGTTCAAGAAAAAGCCGGCTTTGTCCCCCAGGTATTCTTGGCTTTTGCCAGGCGCCCTGCCGAATGGCGTGCCTTTTTTGCCTACCACGATGCCCTGATGCTGCCCGAATCGGTGGGTCGCACCAGCAACTTGACCAAGGGCGATCGCGAAATGATCGTGACCACCACCAGCGCAGCCAACAATTGCCTTTATTGCGTAGTGGCCCACGGTGCCATCTTGCGAATTTATGAGAAAAAGCCTTTGGTGGCCGACCAAGTGGCCATCAATTACCGCAAAGCTGATATTTCACCGCGCCAGCGCGCCATGCTCGATTTCGCCATGAAAGTTTGTTTGCACAGCGACCAAATTGAAGATGGCGACTTCGCACCTTTGCATGCGCATGGTTTGAATGACGAAGACATTTGGGATATTGCTGCCATCACGGCGTTTTTTGGCCTCTCCAATCGCATGGCCAGCTTCAGCAACATGATGCCCAACCCAGAGTTCTATCTCATGGGCAGAGTTCCTAAACAGAAGTAAACCAAACCCTCTTAGGGGGACACCAAGGCCCTGATGTGGTCCGGCAAGGCCACCGCTTTCTGCAGTGGAAAGTCGACCCAAATGGTGGTTGCGCCGCCTGCGGCGTAAATCACGCCGGGTTCACTCACCAATTCCAATGTGCACCAACTTTCAAAGGTGGTGCGAGCAGGGTCGCTGACGTACATTTTGGCCAGCACATCACCAGGGTACTCAAGCTGTTTGTAAAAATTACAAAACGCATTGACGATCACTGGCCCCTGTCCGGTAGGATTCGGCTCGCAGCCAATCGATTGAAAATAATCAATTCGCACCGTTTCAAGATACCGAAAATAAACCGTGTTGTTGACGTGCCCCATGGCATCCATGTCACCCCATCGAATGGGAATAATCAGTTCGTGAACTTTTTTCTTGATTTCAGGTATTTCAATCTTCATGGGGTGTGTCTCTGCTGTTTTGCCGATGTGCGACAAATTTGACTCTGGCGCTCTGTGCCAATGCCTATGCCTATGCCAATGCCTATGTCATGACCGATTTTGCCTGTTCCGCGCTTAAAATGCGAAATCAAGCCAAGATTTGGCGCCCCGCTTTACAAATGAGATACGCCCCATGACACCCGAAGAGATTTTGAGCACCCACGGCCCTCGCGAATCGATGGACTACGACGTGGTCGTTGTGGGCGGCGGCCCTGCAGGCTTGTCTACGGCCATTCGCCTGAAACAACTGGCACAAGAAAAAGGCACTGATGTTTCTGTGGTGGTGCTGGAAAAAGGGTCTGAGCCCGGTGCACACATTTTGTCGGGCGCCATCATGGACCCCATTGCCCTGACAGAACTCTTTCCAAACTGGAAAGTTATGGGCGCGCCCTTGAATCAGCCAGTCACCGAAGACATCTTCTTGATGACCACCGAAAACGGCGCAACCCGCGTGCCCAATTTTGCATTGCCACCCTGCTTTCACAACGATGGCAATTACATCATCAGCTTAGGCAACTTCACACGATGGTTGGGCGAGCAAGCCGAAGCCTTGGGTGTTGAAATTTTCCCTGGCTTTACAGCTGCAGAAGTTTTGTACAACGACGACGGCTCTGTCAAAGGCGTGGCCACGGGCAACATGGGCGTTGGCAAAGATGGCGAACCCACCGACAGCTTCCAGCTGGGCATGGAACTGCACGCCAAGTACACCGTGTTTGCAGAAGGCGCACGCGGTCACTTGGGCAAGCAAGTGATTGCCAAATTCAAACTCGACCAAGGCAAAGATCCGCAAAGCTACGGCATTGGTATTAAAGAACTTTGGGAAATTGACCCTGCACGTCACAAAGCTGGTTTGGCTTTGCACAGTGCGGGTTGGCCATTGGACGAGAACACCTACGGCGGCTCTTTTCTGTACCACATGGAAGACAACAAAGTGGTGGTCGGCTTTGTGGTGGGCTTGGATTACACCAACCCTTGGCTCAGCCCCTTTGAAGAATTCCAACGCTTCAAAACACACCCCAACATTCGCTGGTACTTTGAAGGCGATGAAGCCAAAGGCATTGCGCCGGGCAAACGCATTTCTTATGGTGCCCGCGCCATCACGGCAGGTGGCCTGTTGTCGCTGCCCAAAACCGTTTTCCCTGGCGGCGCCTTGGTGGGTTGCGATGCCGGGTACCTCAATGCAAGCCGCATTAAAGGCAGCCATGCTGCCATCAAAACAGGCATGTTGGCCGCTGAAGCCGCTTTTGACGCATTGCAAACTGGCCGTTCGCACGATGAACTCAGCGCTTACCCAGAAGCTTTTGAAAACAGCTGGTTGCACACCGAGCTTAATAAGGCACGCAACTTCAAGCAGTGGTTCAAAAAAGGCCGCACTGTGGGCACCCTCATGACGGGTATCGAGCAATTTGTGTTGCGCGGCCATGTGCCGTGGACCCTGCGCCGTGCCGCGGCAGACCACACTTACCTCAAGCCTGCCGCAGAGTGCCAACCCATTCAGTATCCCAAGCCCGATGGCAAGCTCACCTTCGATCGTTTGTCGAGTGTGTTCATCAGCAACACCAACCACGAAGAGAACCAACCTGCTCACCTTACTTTGAAGGATGCCAGCGTACCAGTGGGTATCAATTTGGCCAAATTCGCTGGCCCAGAAGCGCGTTACTGCCCTGCTGGTGTTTACGAATATGTCAAAAATGAAGACCAAAGTGATCGTCTGCAAATCAATGCGCAAAACTGCGTACATTGCAAAACTTGCGACATCAAAGACCCCACCCAAAACATTGTCTGGGTCACACCAGAGGGCGGCGGCGGTCCTAACTATTCAGGCATGTAAAAAGTGCTTGAGGTCTTCCAGACCTGTTTATAATTTGAATCGTCAGGAGAGTGCGGACTTGAATTGAGCCGCCACCGAAGGCGCAGGAAATGTCAAAGTTTCTGAACGCTCAGGTACCCAGGACTGACAAACGCCAAAACATTTGTTTTAGCGCTTCCTCACTGGAGAGAGAGGGCGGACCATCCGGTCGAACCCTCCACCGAAGGCGCAACCCGCACTGGGTCTTTCTGTTTGAAAGGCTCAACCGGCGAATCGCTCAGGTAAAGCGGACAGCGAGGGCAACCCATGATTTCGGTCATGGCTTTACTTTGCCCTTGGAGATTTCATTTGTCCGCCGATACCGCTTTGCTCAATACACCCCTCAATGCTTTGCACATCGAGCTTGGCGCTCGCATGGTGCCCTTTGCGGGCTACAGCATGCCTGTGCAATATCCCATGGGATTGATGGCCGAACACCACCACACACGAGCTGATGCGGGTTTGTTTGATGTATCGCACATGGGCCAGTTGCGCTTGGTGGGGCCCGATGCCGCTGCCGCGTTTGAATCCTTGATGCCGGTGGATGTGATTGATTTGCCCGTAGGCAAGCAGCGCTATGGTTTGCTGCTCACAGACCAAGGCACCATCATTGACGATTTGATGTTTGTCAATCGCGGCACCGATATTTTTGTCATTGTGAATGGCGCCTGCAAAGCGAACGACATAGCGCACATTCAGGCGCGCATCGGTTCGCGTTGCCAAGTCATCCCCATGCCAGAGCGTGCGCTTTTGGCTTTGCAAGGCCCCAAAGCTGTGAATGCTTTGGCTCGCATGGTGCCAGGGGTGGAGAAATTGGTGTTCATGACAGGTGCTGCTTATGCATGGCATGGCGCAGATTTGTTCATCACGCGCTCAGGTTACACCGGTGAAGATGGATTTGAAATCTCTGTGGGCAACGCGCATGTTGATGCGTTTGCACGCGCATTGTTGGCGCAAGCAGAAGTCAAACCGATTGGTTTGGGTGCTCGCAATTCCTTGCGATTAGAAGCTGGCTTGTGTTTGTATGGCAACGACATTGATACCAGCACCACCCCGATCGAAGCGGGCTTGAACTGGGCCATTCAAAAAGTTCGCCGCACAGGTGGCTTGCGTGCAGGTGGGTTTCCTGGCGCACACATTGTGTTGGGCCAATTGGATGGCACCCATGCCCTCGCCCGCAAACGCGTTGGCTTGATTGCGCAAGAGCGCGTGCCTGTTCGTGAACATGTTGAATTGCAAAATACCCAAGGCGTCAAAATTGGCGAGGTGTCCAGTGGCTTGTTAGGGCCCAGCGCCAACGCACCCGTTGCCATGGGCTATGTGGATGTTGCCAGCGCTGCGCTTGGCACCGTGGTCCACGCCATGGTTCGGGGCAAAGCTGTGCCCATGACAGTCAGCGCCATGCCTTTTGTGCCCAATCGCTATTACCGCGGCTGAAGTTAGCAAAACAATTGTGATCTGACCCCCATTAAATAAACCCGATTGAAATTTTTAGGAGATAAAAATGAGTTTGAAGTACACCGAAGAGCATGAGTGGATTTTGGTTGAGGGTGATGTGGCCACTGTGGGTATCACGCACCATGCGCAGGATGCGTTGGGGGATGTTGTGTTTGTCGAGTTGCCTGCCGTGGGCAGTAGCTTTGAACAAAAAGCGGTGGCGGGCGTGGTGGAGTCTGTGAAGGCCGCTGCCGATGTTTACATGCCCATCAGTGGCGAAATTACAGAAGTGAATGAAGCCCTGCGGGACGATCCTTCACTGGCCAACACCGACCCCCTGGGTGCCGGCTGGTTCTTCAAAGTGAAGTTGTCTGATGCTTCACAAGTGAATGCCTTGTTAGATGAGACCGCTTACACAGCATTTGCTGCATCTCACTGATTTTTGATTCGATTTTTTTAATCGCACCACCCGTTTAAAGGCCTCTCCATGTTGATGTCGTCCGCCACCCCCTTAAGCCAACTCGAAAATGAAAGCGAGTTCATTGCACGTCACATCGGTATCAGTGAAACCGATGAGCAGCACATGCTGTCGGTCATTGGCCTGGCTTCAAGGCGTGCTCTGATTGAGAGCATCGTGCCCGCTTCCATTGCACGCAGTCAGGCCATGAAGTTGCCTGCGCCAGTGACAGAGGCGGGGGCGTTGGCAGAACTCAAGGCCATGGCGCAGCAAAACAAAATTCTCAAAAGCTTCATCGGCCAGGGCTACTACGGCAATCACACACCGGGTGTGATTTTGCGCAACATTTTGGAAAACCCCGCTTGGTATACCGCCTACACGCCTTACCAAGCTGAAATCAGCCAAGGCCGAATGGAGGCCTTGGTTAATTTCCAAACCATGATTTGCGATTTGACGGCCATGCCCATTGCCAACGCTTCCATGTTGGACGAAGCCACTGCGGCGGCCGAAGCCATGACCTTGGCCAAGCGCTCGGTCAAATCCAAGAGCAACAACATCATTGTGGCGGGCGATTGCCATCCGCAAACCATTGAAGTGATTCAAACGCGGGCCGCGCCCTTGGGTTTGAAGGTGTTGGTCGGTTTTGCCCCTGAACTCATGAAGCAAAACGACTACTTCGCTGTGGTCGCCCAGTACCCCTCTACGTCAGGCATGGCGCATGATTTGAAAGATGTCATTGCGCAAGCCCAAGCCGCTCAAGCCGCGTTCATTGTGGCCGCCGATTTGCTGGCATTGACGCTGCTCACGCCCCCTGGCGAACTCGGTGCCGACATTGTGGTGGGTACCACGCAGCGTTTTGGCATGCCCATGGGTGCTGGTGGCCCGCACGCCGCCTACCTCGCTTGCCGCGACGAATACAAGCGCTCCATGCCAGGTCGTTTGGTGGGCGTCAGTGTCGACGTTCATGGCAACCCCGCCTATCGTCTGGCTTTGCAAACCCGCGAGCAACACATTCGCCGCGAAAAAGCCACCTCCAACATTTGCACGGCACAAGTACTGCCCGCCGTGGTGGCTAGCATGTATGCGGTCTATCACGGGCCTGTGGGCTTGAAGCGCATTGCGCAGCGTGTCGCCAGTTTCACCGCCATCTTGGCAGAGGGTTTGGAGCAGCTTGGTTGCAAATTGGCCCACAAATCAGGCTTTGATACCTTGCAAGTCATCACCGATAGTCGCACCGATGCCATCATGCAAAAAGCAGTGCTCAAAGGTTTGAACTTGCGCAAGTTGAGTGCCAACAGCATTGGCGTGTCTTTGGACGAAACCACTTCGCGCCACGATGTCGAAGCCCTGTGGTCGAGCTTTGCCGAAGGCGGCCAAGCCCTGCCCGATTGGACAGTCTTCGAAAAAGGCCGCGACAGCCTCATCCCTAGCAGCTTGCGCCGCACCAGTACGTTCCTAACGCATCCCGTGTTCAATCGCTACCACTCTGAAACCGGCATGTTGCGCTACATTCGCCAATTGAGCGACAAAGATTTGGCACTCGATCGCAGCATGATTCCCCTGGGCTCATGCACCATGAAACTCAACGCCACCAGCGAGATGATTCCCATCACCTGGCCTGAGTTTGCCAACATGCACCCCTTTGCGCCAGCCGATCAACTCAAGGGCTACGCCCTGCTCGATGAGCAACTGCGTGAGTGGTTGTGCCAAGCTACCGGCTATGCAGGCATTAGCTTGCAACCCAACGCAGGATCGCAAGGCGAGTACGCAGGCCTCTTGGTCATCAAAGCATTTCATGAAGCCAAAGGTCAAGGCCATCGCAACATTTGCCTCATTCCATCTAGCGCACACGGCACCAACCCCGCCAGTGCGCAAATGGTGGGCATGCAAGTGGTGGTCACGGCATGCGACGCGCAAGGCAACGTCGACATGGCCGATCTCAAAGCCAAGTGCGAACAGCACAGCGCCAATTTGGCAGCCGTCATGATTACCTACCCCAGCACGCATGGCGTGTTTGAAACACAAGTGAAAGCGCTTTGCGAATTGGTGCACCTACATGGCGGCCGCGTGTATGTAGACGGCGCCAACATGAATGCCTTGGTGGGCGTGGCTGCGCCCGGTGAATTTGGCGGCGATGTGAGCCACCTCAATTTGCACAAAACCTTCTGTATTCCGCACGGCGGTGGCGGCCCAGGCGTAGGCCCTGTTTGCGTGGTGGAAGATTTGGTCCCTTACTTGCCAGGGCATGCCACTGGCGGTTTGAAAGTGAATGGCGTAGGAGCCGTATCAGCTGCGCCCTTGGGCAATGCCGCCGTATTGCCTATCAGCTGGATGTATTGCCGAATGATGGGCGCAGAAGGCTTGAAACACGCCACCGAAGCGGCCATTTTGGCAGCCAACTACATCAGCCATCGCTTGGCCGATCACTATCCCACGCTGTATGCCAGCGCGGGCGCCAACGGCAAAGCTGGCCATGTGGCCCACGAATGTATTTTGGATTTGCGCGGTCTGAAAGACACCAGTGGCGTGATGGCCGAAGACGTGGCCAAACGTCTCATGGATTATGGTTTCCATGCGCCTACCTTGTCATTCCCCGTGGTCAACACGCTCATGGTAGAGCCCACCGAAAGCGAAACACTTGCGGAACTGGATCGTTTCATCGATGCCATGATTGCCATTCGCGAAGAGGTGCGTCAAATCGAAAACGGTGTATGGCCGCAAGACAACAATCCTTTGAAGCATGCGCCGCATACCGCGGCCAGTTTGATGGCAGCAGATTGGGATCGCCCTTATTCACGTGAAGTAGGTGCTGCGCAAGCGGGTCGCCCCTCAAGCAGCGTAAAGTATTGGCCCCAAGTTGGCCGCGTTGACAATGTCTACGGCGATCGCAATTTGTTCTGCAGTTGCGTGCCACTGAGTGACTACGCTTCATGAGTCTTTTGCAAATCAAGCGCGTCGACTACTTGAACGCGCAAGACGCGCAGGCTCTGGTCTTTTTGCTAGATGCCTACGCCCAAGATCCCATGGGCGGCGGCGAGGCGCTCCAAGCTGAAGCCTCTGGGCGTCTGTGCCATGACATGTCGCGCATCGCCGGCGCGGCTAGTTTCATTGCATGGCTAGAAGGCAAACCCATTGGGCTGATCAACTGCTTTGAGGGTTACTCAACCTTCAAGGCCAAGCCCTTGCTGAATGTGCATGACATTGCCGTGCTGGCGGGCCATCGTGGCCAAGGCGTGGGCCAAGCGCTCCTGAAGGCTGCACAAGACTACGCGCAGACTCGCGGCTGCTGCAAGCTCACACTCGAGGTGCTGAGCGGCAACGCTCAGGCCATGGCCAGCTACAAACGCTTTGGTTTTGCCCAATACGAACTCGATCCTGCGGCCGGACAAGCGCAATTCATGCAAAAGTGGCTGTAAAGTCAGGGGTGCATGAACCCCAGCACCAAATCTCCACCCATGAGTGTCTTAAGCGTCATCCCGCCGATGACGCAACTCAACACACCGTACCCGTCCACGGCCTACTTGACGGGCTTTTTGCGTTCACGCGGAGTTGCTGCAGTTCAAGAAGATTTGGCCCTCAAACTGGTCTTGAGTTTGTTCACAGCGCAGGGTTTGAAAGAGATTCAGGTCCGTGCCCTTCAATGCCCTGAGTTGGAGCGCAGTGCCAGCGTCAATTTCTTTCTCGATTTCTTTCCGCGGTATGAGCACACCATCGAACCCACCATTGCTTTTTTGCAAGGCAAGGACAGCACCCTGAGCCACCGCATTGCAGGTCGCGGATTTCTCCCGGAAGGTCCACGCTTTGCTGCGCTAGAGGCCTATGACGACAGCGAGTCGGGGGACCCACTTTCGTGGGCCTTTGGCGCATTGGGTCAGCAAGATCGGGCGCGGCATTTGGCCACTTTGTATTTGAACGATTTGGCCGATGTCCTTCGCGATGCTGTCGACTCACGGTTTGAATTTGTGCGATACGGAGAATCCTTGGCGGGCAGCCAAGCCACCTTCGAGCCCTTGGCGCAGGCACTCGCTGCGCCGCACACCTTGATGGATGAAAAGCTCCAAGTTCTGACGCTTGAAGCCATTGAGAAGCACCAACCCACCTTGGTCTTGCTTTCTGTCCCTTTCCCAGGCGCCGTCTATGCCGCATTCAGAATTGCGCAATGCATCAAGTTGCATCATCCGCACATTCAAATTGCGCTGGGCGGCGGCTTTGTCAACACCGAACTGCGTGAACTGACGGAACCCCGTGTCTTTGATTACGTTGACTTCGTCACACTCGACTCCGGCGAGCGGCCGCTGCTGGCCTTGCTAGAACACCTAGAAGGCAAAAGATCTGCTTCTCGTTTGGTCAGAACCTTCATTCGCAAATCGGCTGATGAAACTCAAAGTGGCCATGCACCGAGCAACTCGCAGCGCGTTCAACTCATCAATTGGTCAGAGCCCGATGTGCCATTTGAAGAAGTGGGAACAGCCACTTGGGATGGCCTGCCTTTGCAGGACTACTTGTCTTTGCTGGACATGCTCAACCCCATGCACCGCTTGTGGAGCGATGGCCGCTGGAACAAGCTCACTGTGGCGCACGGCTGTTATTGGAAGAAATGCAGCTTCTGCGATGTCAGCCTCGACTACATCTCGCGTTACGAGACAGCATCTGCTTCTTTGCTGGTCGATCGCATTGAACAAATTGTGAAAGAGACGGGCCAAACTGGTTTTCACTTTGTCGATGAAGCAGCGCCGCCCAAGGCTCTCAAGGCATTGGCGGAAGAACTCATTCGCAGAAATGTACACATCTCATGGTGGGGCAATATTCGCTTTGAAAAAACCTTCACGCCAGAATTGGCAGAGTTGCTGGCAGAGAGTGGGTGCATTGCCATGTCGGGTGGCCTTGAAGTCGCCTCCGACCGCCTGCTCAAGCTGATGCAAAAAGGGGTGTCGGTAGAGCAAGTGGCGCAAGTGACCAAAGGCTTTTCAGAGGCAGGTATATTGGTACACGCTTATCTCATGTACGGCTTCCCCACACAAACCGTGCAAGACACCGTTGACGCGCTTGAGTATGTGCGCCAGCTGTTTGAAAACGGCTGCATTCAAAGCGGCTTCTTCCACAGATTTGCCTGCACAGTTCACTCGCCCGTGGGTTTGAACCCCGAAGAATATGGCATCGAGCTCATTCCATTGCCACCCGTGAGCTTTGGCAAAAACGACATCGGTTTTATTGACCCTACCGGTGTCGATCACGATCTCTTGGGATTGGGTTTGAAAAAAGCCATCTACAACTTCATGCACGGCATTGGCCTTGAAGAGGATGTGCGCTCGTGGTTTCAGGATGCCTTGATTGAGCATGCGGGTGGCAAAAGCCCTGCTTTCAAAATTCCAAAAAGCACCGTGGCTAGGCACAAAATTGAAAAAGCACTCCAACGATCAAAGGAGCCCTCATGACAAAAAAATTCATGATCTTTGTCATCGACAATTTATCTGCTTCAGGCACGCCCGAAGAGATGCTGAAAATAGACGCTTTCAATGACACACTCAGAGCCAAGGGTCATTGGATTTTTGCGGGCGGCCTCGCTGCGCCCGTTCATGGCAATGTGATCGACAATCGAAATGATGCCAACAAGGCAAGCAACAAGCCCTTGTTTGATTCTCAAGAAAACTACAGTGGATTTTGGCTGATTCAGGCTGCCGATCTAGAGAGCGCCACGCAACTGGCTTTCGAAGGCTCCAAAGCTTGCAATCGCAAAGTCGAACTCAGGCCCCTGCTAGGCTGATATTTCAAGCGTGCATGCGTTTGGTTCAGAAAGGGCTTGGGTAGATTTTGAATGACACCATTTTTCCTGCAGCATTCACTTGTGCCAACACCATGTCGCCAGACCCGATGTTTTCGCCAGTGAACTCGGCAATGTTCACATGGTGCGTGACCAAAATCAGAGCCTTGTCGCCTTTGCTTTTGAGCTGACTGCCAATGAACTTTTGCAAATTCAAATTGCTTTGCGGACCTTGACGCATATTGTCAAAAAATGAATTCAAG
>JAJTGB010000047.1 GCA_021298995.1 Comamonadaceae bacterium
AACGCCGTGGTGGGCCGCTTGATCAGCGACTTGGTGCCGCCCATTACACTCAATTTTTTGCGCTGGAGCATTGCCTTTCTCATTCTGCTTCCCATGGCAGGACACTTGCTCAAACCGCACAGTGCCCTGTGGCCCCATTGGCGACGATTTGCGTTGCTCAGCCTGCTTGGCGTCGGGTGCTATAACGCACTTCAATACTTGGCACTGCAAACTTCCACCCCCCTCAACGTAACGCTGGTGGCTGCCAGCACACCTGTGTTCATGCTGGCCATCGGCGCCTTGTTCTTCAGAACGCCCGTTCGGCGTGCGCAATGGTTGGGTGCAGCCCTCTCTATTGCGGGCGTTTTGATGGTGCTGTCGCGCGGCGATTGGCAACAACTTTTGCAGGTGAGTTTTGTGGTGGGCGATATCTATATCTTGCTGGCCACTGCGTGCTGGGCCATCTACAGTTGGCTGCTCACCCAACGCAATGAGCCAGACGAAATTCGCAACCATTGGGCTGCATTTCTCATGGCTCAGGTTGTTTTTGGTTTGGGATGGGCAGGGCTGTTTTCGGGTGCTGAATGGGCTCTCACAGACGCTCACATCACATGGGGGCCCACCCTGTATATGGCGCTGGCATTTGTATCCGTGGGGCCTGCCGTTCTCGCCTACAGATGTTGGGGCTTGGGCGTGCAAACAGCAGGGCCAGCGGTGGCTGGTTTTTTTGCCAACCTCACACCGCTGTTTGCCGCCATCATGTCGAGCGTTTTTTTAGGAGAGCTGCCACAGTTTTATCACGTTGTGGCTTTTGGCCTCATTGTGAGTGGCATCTTGGTGTCGTCTAAACGCTAAATCAGTAGGTGCCTGGGTAAGCACCGCCATCGGTCAAGAAGTTTTGGCCTGTGATGTAGGAAGCCTGTTGGCTGCAAATGAAGGCACAGAGTGCACCAAATTCTTGGGGTGTTCCATAGCGACCCGCTGGCACTTGGGCTTGGTGTAGGGCGCGAATCTCGGCCACGGACTGACCCGTTTTTTGCGCTGTGGCTTCCACTGTGCTGCGAATGCGATCGGTGTCGAACTTGCCAGGCAAGATGTTGTTGATGGTGACACCTTGGGCTGCAATTTTGGTTCTGGCCACACCCGCCACAAAACCGGTCAAACCACTGCGTGCGCCGTTGGACAATCCCAAGATATCAATAGGTGATTTGACCGAGCTGGAAGTGATGTTGACGATGCGGCCAAAACCTCGAGCGGCCATGCCATCCACGGTTGCTTTGATGAGTTCGATGGGGGTGAGCATGTTGGCATCAACCGCCTTGATCCAAGCTTCACGGTCCCAATTGCGAAAGTCGCCTGGCGGGGGGCCGCCTGCATTGGTGACCACAATGTCAAAATCTTTGCCTGGGCCGCCTGGTACGGAGAACAAAGCCACACGGCCAGCCTCGGTTGTGATGTCTGCTGCCACCGGAATGAGCTTTACGCCAGGTGCTTCTTTTTGAAGGTCTGCAACGGCTTGGTTCAAAACCTCGGCGCCGCGGGCCACCATGACCACATTCACGCCTTCCAGCGCCAGTGCACGTGCACATCCCCAGCCCAAGCCTTTGCTTGCACCGCCCACCAAAGCCCACTTGCCCTTAATGCCTAAATCCATGATGACTCCTTGAAAATGAATAACCCATTGGGTCTGTTGATGTGATGATATGTGATGCGATGTTACTTGGCGGGCTTGGGCCCTTGGGTGACCCAAAATACGCCGCCCAAAACCAAAGCCGTTCCCGTCAAAATCCACATGTTGAAAGTTTCGTTCAACCAGAAAGCGCCCATGGTCAGTGTGGACATCGGCCCAATCATGCCAATTTGCGAAGTGAGGCCTGGTCCAATTCTTTCAATGGCCATCATCACCATGAGTACCGGCAAGACTGTGCAGGCTGTTGCATTCAACATAGACAGCCATATCACCTCGGGCGCCACATTCAACGCCGACATCGGCTTGAGCAACACAAACTGAAGAATGCAAAAAAAACACGCCACCGTGGTGGCCAACCCAGCCAAGCGCAGGGACCCTAGGCGCTGTACAAGTTGCCCGCTGTAGCTGAGGTAGATGGCATAGGTGATGGCACTTCCCAAGACCAACAAAGCTCCCAAGGAGACGTTCTCACCCTCCAAGGAGACCTCGTGGCCAAACACCAACAACACACCGCTGTAACTCACGGCCATGGCCACGGCTTGTCTGGAGGTGATTTTTCTTTTGTAAAGCACCCAACCCAAAATCAATACCAAGGTGGGGTTGAGGTACAAAATGAGCCGCTCAAGGGAAGCGCTGATGTATTGCAAACCTAGGAAGTCAAGAAAACTTGAAATGTAATAACCCGAAAATCCCAGGCCTAGCACGCCCCACCAATCGGCTCTGGTAAGCGCTGGCTTGCCTCGACCTGCCCACCATGCCATGGCAATGAAAAAAGGCACCGCAAACAACATTCGAAACATCACCAAGGTGATGGCGTCGACGCCGTGGCGATAGGCAAGTTTGACGATGATGGCTTTGCCGCTGAAGGCAATCGAACCCGCCGCAGCCAACAGCAAGCCCGTGGTGAATTGAGAAGCTGGGGTTTGCGTCAAAAGCCAACCGCCTGCCCATCTCGCCTTGGATCGGAAGCAGCCACATAACCTTGAACCTTGGGATCACCCATGCGCCAAATAAACTGACCTGCACCAAAGTCTTGGTATGAATCGTTGATGACTTCCAACTCGTGTCCCAAATCGTTGAGGCCTTGTACCGTGTTGCGGTCCATGTTGTTTTCAGCATTGATCGACAAGCCCGCGTTGTAACGCCAGCGTGGTGCATCACATGCTGTTTGAGGGTTCTGACCATAGTCCAGCATGCGCACCAAGGTTTGCATGTGGCCTTGCGGCTGCATGTTGCCGCCCATCACGCCATAACTCATAACGGGTTGTCCGTTTTGAGTGAGGAAAGCTGGGATGATGGTTTGGAAGGGCTTCTTGCCCGGCGCCACCAAGTTGGCGGCATTGGCACCATTCAAGTCGGTGCTGAAACCAAAGCCGCGATTTTGCAAACTGACACCGTAAGTGGGTTCAACCACACCTGAGCCAAAGCCCATGTAGTTGCTTTGAATGAAGCTCACCATCATGCCGTTTTCGTCGGCAGTGGTCAGGTAAATGGTGCCGCCCTTCACAGGATTGCCCGCTTTGAAGTCTTGCGCCTTTTTCATGTCGATGAGTTTGGCACGGCTCTTTAAATATGCGGGGTCGAGCATCTGCGCGGGTGTGACTTCCATGTATCGTGGATCGGCCACGTAGCGATAGACATCAGCGAAGGCCAACTTCATGGCCTCAATTTGCAAATGTTGTGAGTCGATGCCATCGACCTTCATGCTGGCAATGTCGAAGTTTTCCAAAATACCCAAGGCAATGAGTGCTGCAATGCCTTGCCCATTGGGCGGTATTTCGTGCAAGGTGTAGCCGCGGTAGTTTTGCGCAATGGGCTCAACCCATTCGGGTCGGTATTGAGCCAAATCTTGAAGCGACATGGCACCGCCATGTTGCTTGGAAAAGCGCACCAAGGCCTCCGCAATTTCACCTTCGTAAAAAGCACGCCCCTTGGTTTCAGCAATGGCGCGCAAACCTTTGGCAGCGGCTTTGAATTGGAACAACTCACCCACATTGGGCGCACGGCCCCAGGGCAAAAAGCTTTCGGCAAAGCCAGGCAGCGATTGCAGCAAGGGCGTGGCTGCATCCCATTTCTGCTGAACCACCACAGGCATCAAATAACCTCGCTCTGCAATTTCAATGGCAGGCTCCATGAGATCGGCAAAAGGCAGCTTGCCAAAGCGCTCACTCATGGCAGCCCATGCACCGACGGCGCCTGGCACCGTGACAGAGTCCCAACCTCGCTTGGGCGGATTGACAGCATCTTTGCCGTACTTGTTGTGAAAATACTCCGGCGTCCAAGCCTGCGGCGCAGGTCCAGATGCATTCAGGCCATGCAGCTTTTGACCATCCCACAAAATACAAAATGCATCAGAGCCCAAACCGTTGCTAACCGGTTCAGTGATGGTGATGGCAGCTGCTGCGGCAATGGCCGCATCGACTGCATTGCCACCTTTGAGCATCATGCGCAAACCCGCTTGCGCCGCCAGCGGGTGAGAGGTGGAAACGATGTTGCGTGCAAACTGAGGAAGGCGCGCTGACGAGTAAGGTGTACTGAAATCAAAGTTCATGTTTAGTCCAAAGTGATTTTGCGTTCGGTGATGATTTTTTTCCATTTGGCAGATTCCGCGGCCAGCATGGCGGTGAATTGAGTGGGCGAGGTACCCACGGCTTCAATGCCCAAGCGTTGCAATTTGTCCTTCACCTCGGGATCGGCCAAGGCTTGCAGGGCTGCTGCATTGACACGTGCCACAAGTTCAGGACGCATGCCCTGAGGGCCAAACAGTCCAAACCAAGTGGTGGATTCGTAACCGGGAAGAACTTCAGAAATGGCGGGCAAGCCGGGTGCCATGCTGGTTCTTTGGGCAGAAGTGACACCCAAAGCACGCAGGCGGCCGTCTTTGACATGCGGCAAACCTGTCGGCAGAGAGTCAAACAACACATCCACTTTGCCACTGATCAAATCGGGCATGGCAAGCGCAGTCCCTTTGTAGGGAATGTGCACCACGAACAAACCTGCTTGTGATTTGAACAACTCAGCAGTGAGTTGAACAATGGTGCCATTGCCACTCGATGCGTAGTTCAACTTGCCTGGGTTTTTCTTGGCCAACTCGATCCACTCTTGAATGGTTTTAGCGGGTGAGCTGTTGGGCACCAACATGATGCTGGGCGCGTTACCCACTTGGGCAATGGGTGTGAAATCGCGCACCGCATCGTAGGGCATTCTGGGGTTTAAGTTGGGGCCGATGGAGTGTGTGCTGGATGTGGCCAAGAGGATGGTGTAACCATCGGCCACAGACTTGGCCACCAGATCAGAGCCCAAGGTACCGCCTGCACCGGGCTTGTTGTCGACCACCACGCTAGACCCAATTTTTTCTCCCAGTTTTTGCGACAAGGTTCTGGCAAAAATATCGGTAGCGCCGCCCGCAGGAAAGGGCACCACCAAACGAATGGGTTTTGTCGGGTAGCTGCCAGGGCTTGTTTGGGCTTGCGCCAGCTTGGGCGATAGGGAGAAGACAAAAGCTGAGACCAACAAGGCACCCCATGCGAGTGACCCCAGTTGACGGCGCTTGAAACTGTTTGTGTGTAGCATGATGAAAATCCAAAAACACGTTCAAGTTGCCATTGTGTCAGGAAATTTTTGCCCATCTCTCACAGAGGTGAAAAGATCATTCACACCAATGAAAACGGCACCCGAAGGTGCCGTTTTGTAATCTGCAGAACTGCAGAATCAATCTTCGACGAAGGCTTCTTCGCGCTTGGACTTCACGGAAGGCAGTAGTACGATGATTAGCAAGACTGCCGCTGCTGCCAACAAACTGGCAGACAAACCACGGGTGACAAACACCGACCAGTCACCACGCGACAGGAGCAATGCGCGTCGCAAGTTTTCTTCCATCATGGGGCCCAAGATGAAACCCAACAGCAGGGGAGCAGGCTCCATGCCCAATTTAATGAACGTGTAACCAATGACACCAAAGGCACCCACCATCCAAATATCGAAGGTGTTGTTGTTGGTGGAGTACACGCCAATGGCGCAGAACAAAATAATGGCGGGGAACAACCAACGGTAAGGCACCGTGAGCAATTTGATCCAGATACCAATGAGCGGCAAGTTCAAAATGATCAGCATGGCATTGCCAATCCACATAGAAGCAATCAGACCCCAGAATAACTCTGGGTTGCTGGTCATCACTTGGGGGCCAGGTTGAATGTTGTGAATAGTCATGGCACCTACCATCAAGGCCATTACCGCATTGGGAGGAATACCCAGTGTGAGCAAAGGAATGAAGGAGGTTTGAGAGCCTGCGTTGTTGGCCGACTCAGGGGCTGCTACACCGCGAATATTGCCTTGACCAAAGGGCACTTCACCGGGACGCAATTTGGTTTTCTTCTCAATCGTGTAGGCCGCAAAAGCTGACAGCAATGCGCCTCCGCCGGGTAAAATACCCAAGCATGAACCCAAAGCAGTTCCGCGCAAAACTGCAGGAATCATGTTTCGGAAGTCTTCACCCGTTGGGAACAAGCCCTTGACCTTGCCAGTGAACACTTCGCGTTTGTCTTCTGGTTGAGACAAATTTGAAATAATTTCACCGTACCCAAACACACCCATGGCGATGGTAATAAAACCAATGCCGTCTGTGAGTTCAGGAATGTCAAAGCTGTAACGTGCCACACCAGAATTGACATCGGTACCGATCAAGCCCATCAACAAGCCCAGCACAATCATGCCCACGGCTTTCAAGAGGGAGCCAGAAGCCAAGACCACAGCACCAATCAGGCCCAAGATCATGAGTGAGAAATACTCCGCAGGACCGAACTTAAAGGCAACCTCAGTGAGTGGGGCCGCAAATGCAGCCAAGATCAAGGTGCCCACACAACCAGCAAAGAAAGAACCCAAACCAGCCGCAGCCAAGGCAGGCCCGGCTCGCCCTTTTCGGGCCATTTGATAACCGTCAATGACCGTTACCACCGAGGATGACTCGCCTGGCAAGTTCACCAAAATGGCAGTTGTAGAGCCGCCGTATTGGGCGCCGTAGTAAATACCGGCCAACATGATGAGGGCGGCAATGGGAGGCAGTGCGTAGGTTGCGGGCAGCAACATGGCAATGGTTGCCACAGGTCCGATGCCTGGCAACACGCCAATGAGGGTACCGAGCAAACAACCGATGAAGGCATAAATCAGATTTTGGAAGGTGAAAGCAACACCAAAACCCAAGGACAAGTTATTGATCAAATCCATGTGGGGTACTCCTTAACCTGCAATGAAAGAAGGCCAAACAGGGAACTGCAGTTTGAGCAGTACGATGAAGGCCAAGTAGCTCATGACAGACAAGATCGTGGCCAAAATCAATACTTCTTTCAGTTTGAATTTATCGCCTGCCATGCTTACAACCAGGGTGGTTCCATAAATGGCAACGATCAGGCCCATGGCCGGAAATTTGATGCTGGGCAAGCCACCCAACAAAATACCAAACAACAAGTTGCCTGCAATGATGAAAGACAAAGGCTTCCAAGCCCAAGATCCGACTCGATCGCCGGTGGGTGTTTCCACCACCAAAGCTTTGAAAAGGATGATGCCACCGATGATGGCCAAAATGGTGCCCAACAAGAGTGGGAAATAACCTGGGCCCATGCGTGCACCAGTACCGATGTTGTAGCTTGTAGCTCCGTAAGCAAATGCTGCACCAACCACGGTGTACAGAAGTCCGGAGTAAAAGTCTTTTTGACTTTTGATTTTCACAGGAACGCTCCTCCAAAAAGTTTGGGATGCCGGATTTTCAGGCCAATTCTTGCTAGTCGATATGTGGGTTTCACCTACAGAGTGGCAAATAAGGCCTTTGCTTTGTGGGTTTACCCTAGCTTTCTAAGCTTTGCGCACTCGGATTATTTCAGCAAGGGTTTGAAAACTCTCAGCCACTTTGTGGCAGGTAGTCCAAATCTATTTTCAATCGCCTCAGCTTGAACCAAGAATGCATCTTTGGAAGGCCTGCTGGGCACACGTTGCGCCAAGACCACCGTGTTGCCTTCGCGGGTGGGTTTGAAGGCCCACAAGGCGTCTTCTCCAAAAGCCTCAGCCATTTTGGCCAAACTTTGGTCGTAACTTGAAGTGCGTCCAAACAAATTCACAGTCATGGTGCCTTCATCTGTGAGCAGAGCACGACAATTTTTGTAAAACGCCACGCTGTCTAACACTGGCGCGGCAGCCTCATGGTCATAGAGGTCTACATGCAAAATATCAACGGTGCCGAGCCACTCTTGGCTTTGAATTTCCTTGGCTGCATCGGCAATGATGACGCGCATGCGGGGGCCATCTTCTGGCAATTTGAACCAGCCACGACAAGCATGCAAAACGCCAGGATTCAGTTCAATGGCAGTGCACGTCCAGCGCATTTTTTTGTAGCAAAACTTGGTTAAGCTGGCCGCCCCCAAGCCCAACTGCATGGCATGACGGCCGGCAACCGAAGCGCTCTTTAAAAATAACAAGCCCGCCATCATTCTTTGAATGTACTCAAGGTCTAAGTCAAAAGGTTCCTTGATGTTCATAGCGCCTTGAATCCAGGGCGTGCCTAAATGCAAATAGCGCGATACACCATCTTCCGAAAAATTGACTTCTGGCAGCTCAGGGGCTTTGGATGACGATTTGCTCATGGATTTTCAAAAAAATGAAGCTGCGGAAGAACACGCTTTGCATTGGCCAGTGTGGCAGCCGCAATGTCAGACACAGCAACGCCGCGCAGCTGGGCCAGAACCGCACCGATGCGGGGCAACTGAGAGGGCTCGTTGCGAGCCTGTACAGCAAGACCGTTCTCTAATTTTCTTTCGGCTTGTGTTTTGTAAAGCCAATGCGGCGGTATGTCAGGCGCATCGGTTTCTAACACCAAGGCCGAAAGCGGTAGCTCAGTGGCCAAGCGCCTGAGTTGCAGTGCGCGATCAAAGGTGAGTGCGCCCCCAAAACCCAAAGCAAAACCCATCTCGACGAAGGTTTGAGCTTGCTGAAAACTGCCATTGAAGGCATGCGCGATGCCGCCCTGCACCAAGTGCCGCCTGAGTCCTTTTAACAATTCATCGGCGGATTTGCGCACATGCAAAATGACGGGGAGTTTGAATTTTTGCGCCAGCTTCAATTGCGCGTGGTAGAAGAATTCTTGCTTCTCTCGCATGACTGGCTCACACAAAGCAGGGACAAAAAAATCTAGGCCTATTTCACCCACTGCCACCAGCCTGGCATCTGAGCGCAAACCTTGGGCATCTTTTGTCAAAGCAGCCTCAATGCATTGCGCCAAAAAATCCAAGTCTTGTTCTTGAGCCTGTGGCACATACAAGGGGTGAATTCCCAGAGCATAGGGCTGGTGAATTTCTTGCGCCAACTTTTGCAAAGACAAAAAATGTTTGGCTTGAACTGCTGGCATGACACACCAAGCTACGCCTTGCGATTGTGCGTTTTGCATGACCGCTGTGCGGTCTAAGTCAAACTCAGGGGCGTCTAAATGGCAATGGCTGTCAAGCCAGCGCAGGCTCATGGCTGAAGCACGCCTTTTTCTAAGCGAAGAACGCGGCTGCAACGCGCCGCCAGTTGGGGGTCGTGCGTGACCACCACAAACGCAGTGCCTTGTTGTTCGGCGGTGTTGAGCATGAGGTCAAAAACGCTTTCTGCAGTGGCCCGGTCTAGATTGCCAGTGGGCTCATCGGCCAAAACACAAGCGGGCTGCGTCACCATGGCGCGCGCAATGGCCACCCTTTGGCGCTCGCCACCTGAGAGCTCTGCAGGTCGGTGCAATGCCCTATTTTGCAGTCCCACTTGCGCCAATCTTTCTAGGGCCACTGCATTGGCCACTTGCTTCGAATCACGCCGAATCCAAAGCGGCATGGCCACATTTTCTTGTGCGGTAAATTCGGGCAACAAATGGTGAAATTGGTAAACAAAGCCCAACAAGCGGTTGCGTCTGGCACCTTGTTCGGCGGCACTGAACCCAGACCAATCTTGGCCTTGTAACAAAACTTGTCCTTGGGTGGGCGAATCGAGGCCACCCATCAAATGCATGAGGGTGCTTTTGCCAGAACCCGATGCGCCCACAATGGCCACAGTTTCACCCGCTTTAACGCTGAGGTCGACGCCTTGCAAAACAGAGACGCTCAAACCACCCTCTGAAAAACGCTTGCTTAAGCCGCGAACTTCGAGCACCGGCTGTTGGGTCACATCACTCATAACGCAAAGCCTCCGCAGGGTTGACTTGGCTGGCGCGCCAGCTCGGATAGAGCGTTGCCACAAAGGACATGACCAATGAAATAAGCACAACCGGCAAGATGTCAGACATTTGGGGGTCGCTTGGCATGCGGCTAATGAGGTAAATGTCTTTGGGCAAAAAGCTGGCGCGGAAAAGTGTTTCGAGCGCTGGCACGATCACATCAATGTTGAATGCAATGAGCAAGCCCAGCAGCATGCCGCCCAATGTGCCAATAACGCCCACCAAAGCGCCCTGCACCATGAACACACCCATGATACTTCTAGGACTTGCGCCCAAGGTTCGCAGGATGGCAATGTCGGCGCGTTTGTCGGTCACGGTCATGACCAAGGTAGATACCAAATTGAAAGCCGCCACCGCCACAATGAGCGTGAGGATGATGAACATCATTCGTTTTTCAACTTGTACGGCCGCAAACCAGGTTCTGTTTTGTTGCGTCCAATCGCGCAGCCCCATACCCATGGGCAAGGTGGGTGCAAGCTCTCGCGCTACAGCGCGCGCTTCGTGCAAATCTTTGATTTTGAGACGGATGCCTGTGGGGCCTTCTAAGCGAAAAATTTTGCCTGCATCGGCCACATGCAACATGGCCAAAGATGCGTCATATTCGTAGTGTCCTGAGTTGAAAACACCCACCACTTGCATTTGTTTAAGACGCGGCAAAACGCCCGCTGGCGTCACTTGGCCATTGGGCGCAATGAGTGTGACAGGGTCGCCAATTCGCAGACCCAACTGCCGCGCCAAATCAATTCCCAGCACAATCCCAAACTGACCTGGCACCAATTCTTGGATGCCTGGCAGGGCTTGGTTGCCAGACATAGAACCTGCAGACAGATCCACCACGCTGGGTTCGAGTGCAGGATCGATGCCCCTCACCAAGACACCCTTCATGTCCTCCCCCCTGGCCAGCAAGGCCTGCGCGGCAATGAAAGGGGCTGCGCCAATGACTTTAGGGTTGCTTTTTATTTGCTGGAGAGTTCCGTTCACGTCCTCTAAAGGTCCGCCATCGGCTGAAATCAATTCGATGTGCGACACAACGCTCAGCATTCTGTCTCGGACTTCTTTCTGAAAGCCATTCATGACAGACAAAACAATGACCAAGGCTGCAACACCAAGGCCAATGCCCAACATCGAGACGCCGGAGATGAAAGAGATGAAGCCATTGCGGCGCGTGGCTCTGCCTGCGCGGGTGTAGCGCCAACCCAATACCAACTCGTAAGCCAATTCAAAACTCATTCAGGGCCACTTTCAAGGGACAGATACTGCCACATGCCGACTGTCACAAAGGGACATTGTGTCATCCCTGACAATACAGAGATGAAAGCAGGCTTACCACCCAACGCAACGCCCCAGGCCCTTCAAGGCCAAGCAACCCTCCGCCATGGGGTGATTGCCTATGCCGCCCCAGGGTCTGAGGCGCTGCAAAAGGCAATCGACACATTGTATTTGCCCAACTTGGAAAAATTACTCAGCCGCCTGGCGTACGTCAAAAATTTGAGCCATGCAACCGAAGCGTCGAGTGCTTTTCTCATGCCGCACGAAGATGCCCCCAAACTCATTGGCATGGCACCCTTTTTGGGCCCAGAAGCCATCATGACCCCCTGCCACTGGCAAGTTGGCATGAACGAGGTGATTTTGCTCAAACCCGAAGAGTTGGCCTTGAGCGACGCAGAATCAAGACAAGTTTTGTCTGCCATGCAGCCCTACTTTGAGGAGGACGGGCTGCAAGTTGTGTACGAAAGCCCTCTGGTTTGGCGTGTCACTGGCCATCTGATCGATGGTTTGCCTTTGGCCAGCATTGAGCGGGTGTCTGGCAAAAGCATTCAAACGTGGATGCCCAATTTGCAACAAGCCAAAACTTTGCAACGTTTACAAAGTGAAATGCAAATGCTTCTTTACCAACACCCTGTGAACGACGAGCGGAGTTTGAAGGGGCGATGGACGGTGAATTCTTTTTGGATGCACAGAGATTTAGACCAGCTCTACCCGCAAAGTGGCAACGTTTCGGTGCCCAACTGTCTGACCCAGCGCTTTGGCAAAAGTCATGGCAACAGATTGACAACACGCTCGCAGTTTCTTTGTGCCAAGCGTTGGAATTGAGCCAATCCGTGTCGCTCACATTGTGCAGCGAAAATTCTTGGCGGCACTACTCACTGCAGCCAGATTCATGGCGCCAAAAATTGCAGCGCGTTTTCAAACCTGTCTCACTGAGCCGAGAATTGCGTGCCTTGTCAAATGGAGTAGCCAGCCCATGAGTATGAAGATATTGACGCGCGATGTTCCACCGCGCAGTGCCTGGGCCCTAGAACAAGCTGGCATTCACCCCCTGCTGTCACGCTTGTTTGCAGCTCGGGGCATTGTGAGTGCAGAAGAACTGGACGATGGACTGGCCAAGTTATTGGCGCCAAGCTCATTGAAAGGGAACCAAGCTGCTGCGGTGCTGTTGGCCGATGCCATTGCAAGCAACAAACGCCTTTGCATCGTGGCCGACTACGATTGCGACGGCGCCACGGCGTGCGCAGTTGGCCTTCGGGGTTTGCGCATGCTCGGCGCTCAGCACGTGAATTACATCGTGCCTGATCGCGTTGTGGATGGCTATGGTCTGACAGCCCCCATCGCAGAGCGTGTGAAGCAATCGGGCGCAGATGTACTCATCACTGTCGACAATGGCATTGCAAGCATAGAGGGCGTTGCGCAAGCGCAAGCTTTGGGTTTGCAAGTATTGATCACCGATCACCACTTGCCTGCGGCCACCTTACCCTCTGCAGAAGTGATTGTGAACCCCAACCAAGCAGGTTGCGATTTCGAAAGCAAATCATTGGCAGGTGTGGGCGTGATGTTTTATGTGCTGCTGGCCTTGCGTGCCGAGCTGCGCCACCGTGGTGTTTTCTCTGCCGAGTCGCAACCCAAACTCGATACCCTTTTGCCGCTGGTGGCCTTGGGCACAGTGGCAGACGTGGTGAGGCTTGACAACAACAACCGCCGCTTGGTGGCGCAGGGCTTGAAACGCATTCGAGCAGGACAGATGCCTGCCGGCATGCTGGCATTGTTCAAAGCGGCTGGCCGGGAGCCCAAAGTGGCCACCACCTTTGACTTCGGATTTGCACTCGGCCCCCGGATCAATGCTGCAGGCCGCTTGTCAGACATGACGCTGGGCATTGAATGCCTCACCTCCGACGATGCCGCAAGAGCCGATGAATTGGCCAAGCAACTGGATGCCATCAATCGGGAGCGCCGCGATATTGAAGGCGACATGCGCCAGCAAGCCATGGACATTGCCGAGTCTTTGTTGGATGCCAGCGAGGAGCCGCCTCCCGCCATCTGCGTTTTCGATCCCGATTTTCACGAGGGTGTGGTGGGCATTGTGGCTTCCCGCATCAAAGACAAATTTCACCGACCCTGCTTTGTTTTTGCCGCCAGCAATGCGCCCGGCAAAGAGCACGAATTGAAAGGCTCAGGCCGTTCGATTCCGGGCTTTCACCTGCGAGATGCGCTTGACCTCATGGCCAAAAAGCATCCGCATGTGTTGTTGCGATTTGGTGGTCATGCCATGGCTGCCGGCTGTACCATCGACGAAGAAAACTTGGAATTGTTTGAGGCTTCTTTCATGCAAGTGGCGGCCGAGCTTTTGTCGCCTGCAACGCTTCAACGAAAATTGGAAACCGATGGCCCGCTGCAAGCACAATACAGACGCGTTGAATTCATCGATGTGATGCACAAAGAGGTATGGGGCCAAGGCTTTGCAGCGCCTGTGTTCAGCGATGAGGTGGAAGTTGTTTCACAAAGGCTGGTGGGTGAAAAACACCTCGCCCTCAAACTCAAACACCAAGGTCAACCGGTGGACGGCATATGGTTTGGTCGGATTGAACCTTTGCCTGCTCGCGTCAAGCTGGCCTACCGGCTGGATGTCGATGAATGGCAAGGGCAAAAACGCGTGCGCTTCATGGTAGAAGCCGCTGAGCTTTAAGGTATCTAGCGGCTTTAGCGTTTGGCTTGCAGGGCCTTCAAAACAGCGGGAGAAACAAGCCCCTCCACCTTGCCACCTAAGGTGGCAATTTCTCTAACCAAGGTGCTGCTGATGTGCTGTACCGAGGCACTGGTGTGCAAAAAGACGGTGTCTACTTCGGGAGCCAAATGTCGGTTCATACCGGCCATTTGTGTTTCGTAATCGTAGTCAGTGACGGAGCGCAAGCCTCGCACAATGACGCGCGCGCCTTGGCTGTGCACAAAATCGCACAGTAATCCTGTGAAAGGCAAAACCGTGACGTTGCCCAAATCTTGTGTCACCTCTTGCGCCATGGCCAAACGCTCGTCCAGGGTGAACATGGTTTTTTTGTGGTGTGCTGTGGCCACAGCCACCACCACTTTGTCAAACATTTGCGAGGCGCGGTACACCACATCCTCATGACCCAAAGTAATGGGGTCAAAAGTTCCAGAATAAACAGCGGTCACTGTGCGACTCATGAGGAGCTCCTGATGGTTTGGAGGGATTATCCCTCGATTGGTCGTTGCAGCAAGTGGGCATGAAAAAAACCACATCGAGGCTGCTGGGCGCTAAGCGCTGAAGCGCCATCATGGCGTCGCCCTTTTGAACTTGAACGGTGTGTGCTTTCAAACGCTCGCGCGTTTGACTGAGCAACATGACCAATTGAGCGTCTTGCTCCAACATCAAGACACTTTGCGCGCCCCGCGAAGCCGCCTCAAAGCCCAAGGCACCCGTGCCAGCAAATGCATCGACACAACGCCAATCGGTGAGGTCTTGGCCCAACCAATTGAACAATGTTTCGCGCACTCTGTCGGGCGTGGGCCGAAGGCCAGGTCGATCGATCACTTTGATTTTGCTGCGCTTCCATTGGCCACCAATGATGCGCACTTCGTGCGAAGGTGAGCCGATAGCAACAGGACGGATGGGTTTGGTAGGCATGGCCTCAAGCTTACCGCGTTGTCAGGC
>JAJTGB010000048.1 GCA_021298995.1 Comamonadaceae bacterium
GGGAACACTTGCTTGGTAATTTCGTTGGTAATGCGGAACACTTCGTAGTCGTATGTAGACGACTCCAAGCCCATCTCATGGTGCAACATGGGACGGGTGTGATCACGCACGAACATGGTGGCGTAAACAGCCAACAAGAAGAAACGAATCCAGAACACATTGCCACCCCGCAGCAAATGGGGGTGAGCACGCATGATCAGTGCAAACGATTCGCCATGGCGAAACTCATCGTTGCACCAGCGCTCAAACCAGCGAAAGATGGGGTGGAAGCGCTTGTCTGGATTTTTTTCCAATTGACGGTAGATGGTGATGTAACGGGCGTAACCAATTTTCTCGGACAAGTAAGTCGCGTAGAAAATGTATTTGGGTTTGAAGTAGGTATACGCTTTGGTGCGCTTCAAATCACCTAAGTCAATGCCCAGCCCAAAGTCTTTCAAAGACTGATTGATGAAACTGGCATGACGTGATTCGTCTCGCGCCATGTAACGCATCAATTGTTTGATGTCTGGATTTTCTACGTTTCTGAAAATTTCGTTGTAAAGAATACAACCCGAGAACTCAGAGGTTAACGAAGAGATTAAAAAATCTAAAAACTCTTGGCGCATTTCAGGGCTGACTTGAGAAAATCGTTCAGCCACTTCCTTGGTAAATTCTTCGTCACGTTGAAAGTGATCGTGGTTGTTGTCGCCCTCATACTCCGCCATCATTTTGTCCCACTCAGCGCGCATGGGAGACATGTCAAGCTTGTCCATGGCCGCAAAGTCTGTGGTGTAAAAACGGGGACTGAGCATGGTGCTCTCAACCGCTTTTTGCGATGCTTTTTCGGCAGAGTCGATGGTTGTGGTAGCTTGCATGAAAAAATCTCCAGCTTCTAAATGTCAGTTAAATCAAGCCTGATTTATTCAGGTTGCATGGCTAAGAATCGAGTAAATTCTGCCGTGTTGGTGGGGCCAAATGACTCTAAATCGACCCGCTGGCCTGTGCTGGGGTCCATCAAAGTCACACGGCCATCGACACGGGCAATCAAATTGAAAGGCTCAGACGAACCAATACCGCGAGAAAATCGTTCGCGCGACAAAGCGCGCAATGCACCGCGCACGAATCCTTGTTCGCCTTGCAACACCGTCAAGGTTTGACCTGAAACGCCGTCGGCTACTCGAACACCACCATCTTTTTGGTCTTCAAAAATCAAAGCGCGCTGAACAGTGGGTGCAGCAGCACGTTGATCGGGGCCATTGCCTGTGATGCGAATCAGCCCCACTGACAGGAGCGAAAAGGCCATGATGCCAGCTGCGCAATAAAGAATCCAGCGCGGAAAACTGTCTGGCGCCACAGATACGGCGGCTTGAGACGGCTGCACAGAATAGGCTTGGCTCATATGGGTCTCACTTGCATAGATGAGTTGTCGCGGCGATCGTTTTGTAACTCGCTTCTGTCAGCGGCCGCATTGGCTGCAAGTCCCGTGCTCTGCATCCACGCTTCGCGCAACTTGTCTGCGACAGCCTGAACATCTGGAATGGCACGCAAAGTGGGCTCAGGCTTGTTAATGCGCCATGGCCGCACGCTAGGCCACAAATGCACCCAAGCAATTCGGTCTGAACCTTTCAAGGCCAATGTGATGTCGCCAAAGCCTTTTTGAAGCACCCGCACATCGGCAGACGCCACTTGCTTTAAAGGCAAATTGAATGAAACAGTGAGCACAATACCCAAACGCATGACCACGCGCTTGTTGGTGATGGTGTAGACCGTGGTGCGAGCCGTCAAATGGGCCAGCAACCACAAGGTTCCCATGCCAATGACAGCCAACGGCGCAATCCATTTGATGGCCAACAAAACGCCCATCAAACCAGCGCCTGCATCCATTGCAGGCCAAGCACAGACCAAAATTAAAGCTGCGAAATACAGCGCCAATTTGTTGAAGTGAAAGGCTGAGGTGGCCAAAGCACTCACATCGGGAGAGCCCTGCCAGACAATGAACTCATCACTGGGCAATCGCTCGGGTAAACCAAACTGCGGTTCAAACTCGTACTCATGTCCTAAATTTTCGATTGCCATTTTCTTATCCTCAACAGACTTTCAATTCAACATCAATTGACATTCATCTGATTGTTTAGATCAGAGGCTCGCTGCGTTTTGCATCGGCATACAAAGTACCGCCGCCATAGTAGGCACTGATTTTTTCCTCTTCCAACTTGGTAATTTGGTCGGGGTGTCTCAGCGCTGGCACATTGACAAAATGTCGCGCATATATTGAATTCACCTCAACTTGATTTCTGCGAATCAAGGTGAACGGAGTGGGCAGCAAAACAGTTTTACCGCCGGCAACTTCCACTTCCAAATAGCGGAACATCATTTCGGCGGAATCAATCCAAAGATCTTTCACAGTGCCGCCTTGTTTGCCATCACCGCCCATCACGGGCAGGCCACGTGGATCGACATCTTGTTCAGCCACGGTGTAGGCACTGGCCACACGAAGTGGTTGAATCAAGGGTGTGCCATGGGATGTCATTTCTGGCACATCTTCACGGCTGCCATATGCACCAGCACCCACGGCTGCCAGCATGGCATCGCCCTTTGGTTCGATGGGCGCGCCTGAGCTTGGGTTGGATGCGACTGCGTTGTATGCTGGTTCCTTGCGCATCAAGTCAGGTACGGTGACACTTTTGCCACCTTCTAACAAGAATGTTTTTGGCTCAGGAATTGGAAAGCCCTTGACCACAGCTCTGCCGCTGCTGGTGGACTCCATGGGATAACCCTCGCGGTGGTTTTCCATTGCAAGATAATAAATAAGACCAGCGAAAAAGATCCAAAACACATACAACAGTATTTGCGCTAGATCGACGTAGCCAGTGATGTTTCCTACGGTTTGCATAACGACTTCTCCTTTTGAACAACTGAAAATCTAAATACGAGACTCGGTCAAGCCGAGGGTTTGGGGTACTGCGGGTGACACAAAACTCCTGCGCTTGATCAAGGGTCCAACCGCAATCAAGGTTAAGAACAACAAAAGCATTTCGACGTGATAAACCATGCTGTAGCCCACTGAGGGGTCGGTTAAAGCAGGGCCCAATGCTCCTTCGCTGCTGAGAGTGGTCACCACATCACGCAGTGCACCCCCAAAGAACATCGACAGACCCGCAGCCGCAGCTTGAACTGCGCCCCAGGCACCCAAGGCCAGACCAACAAAGGCTGATTCCAAGCGCATGGCAGTGAACAAGGTGCCCACTGCAAACAAGCCACCGCCAAAACCCACACCAAAGGCACCCAATCGAAAAAGCCATCCTGCATCGAACGGTGCCGAGAAAATCACAGCAGAAAAAGCAGGCAAGCCGGCCAAAGCGCCGTAGGCAGCCAAGCGCATGGGATCAATGCCGCCCGCCAACTTTCGACCTGCCACATAAAAGCCCAGCAATCCACCGCCCGCCAACATGGCTGTCAGTGCACTCGTTGCGCCAACACTGAGCTTGAGAATTTCGCCGCCATAGGGCTCCAAAATAATGTCTTGCATGTTGAAGGCCATGGTGCCAAGTGCTGTAGCCCACAAGAATCGACGCGCATGAGGAATGGCAATGAATTCAGCCCAGACCACACGGAAAGGTCGGCGAACTTGCGATTTCAATGCAGCCACGCGCTCTGGATTGCGCGGCTCTTGCTTCCATAGCGCAAAGGCATTGAGGATCAATACCAACAAGGCAGTGCCTTGAACTGTCTGGACCAAATACTCTGGCGTGAAGTTAGACAGCAACACGCTGTAAACCAAGCTACCCACCACAGCACCCACCAGCAGCATGGTGTACATGAGCGCCACTACGCGGGGGCGGGTTTCTTCACTGGCTTGGTCGGTGGCCAATGCCAAGCCCGCCGTTTGAGAAGTTTGCAAGCCTGCACCCACCATCAAGAAAGCCATTGCTGCAGCGCCTTGACCCACCCAATCGGGCACAGGCACTTGGCCGCGACCCGACAAGACCAAAAGCGCAAAGGGCATGACCGCCAATCCCAAGAACTGAATCAGGGTGCCGCCCCACATGTAAGGGACTCTGCGCCAACCAAAAGCCGACACATGCACATCAGACTGATAACCGGTCACCGCCCTGAACGGCGCAACCAACAAAGGCAGTGCCAACATCATGGCTACCAGCCAAGCAGATACACCCAATTCCACAATCATCACACGGTTCAGCGTGCCAATCATGAGGGCGGTTGTGATGCCCATAGTGAATTTAAACAAAGACAAGCGCAGCAACCGAGACATGGGCAAGCCCGCGCTGGTCACGTCGGCAAACGGCAGCCACGAGGCTGGCAGTTGCCTAACGTACTTGGAAAAAGTCTTGGCTCTCATGAGCGAACCCACTCCATGGCCTTGGATTTGTAGAACCCGCTAGAAACCTTATGGCTTCTGGCACATTGCCAACTGTTCAGTGCATCGTGCGTTTTCATGAGCTGGGCAATGCGCGTTTCTGCCATGGGCTCAAGCCATGGCGCGCGATCGCCGCGAGGCAACAAACGACCTACAGAAATCATGAGCGCCAACATGGGTGTGCGCGGTGCAAACGTGAACACAATGGACTGGCTGGTGCGCTCAGCCAACTGAGCAAGTGCATTGACAGCATCTTCGGTGTCGTAGTGAATGATGGAGTCCATGGCCACCACATGGTCAAAGTGGCCCAAGCCTTTGTCAAGCATGTCGCCGCTGTGAAACTCCACCAAATGCGCCACGTCGGCAGGAATTCGCTCGCGTGCTAAATCGACCAAAGTGGGCGACAAATCAATGGCAACCACCTCTGCGCCCAAGCGAGCGGCTTCTACGGCCAGTGCACCCGTGCCACAGCCCGCATCCAAAATGCGTTTGCCATGCAAATCATTTCCCAGCCAAGAAACCAAGGTGGCGCGCATTTGATCGCGTCCAGCACGAACACTGGCCCGAATTCGGCCAACAGGCGCATCGGAAGTGAGCTTCTCCCAAGCGGCCACAGCGGTCCGATCGAAATAATGTTCGATCTGTCCGCGCCGTTGTTCGTAGGTCATGTCATTCATGGGGCTGGCCTCAATCGAAACCCAACAGATCAAAAATATCGCGGTCTTTCATGGGCACAGCAGAATAGGTCTCACCCCCCAGCCACAAGTTGGCAGCCAATCGCATGTACTCTTTTTGCACGGCCTCCAGCTCAGGAGAGTGCTCCATCTCAAAGAGTGTCGATTTTTTCAAGCGGCTGCGTCGAATCACGTCTAAGTCGGGGAAGTGCGCGGCCAGTTTCAAGCCAATGCGATCGTTGTACTTGTCAATCTGATCGGTGGCTGCACTGCGATTGGCAATCACACCACCCAAACGCACGTTGTAATTTTTGGCCTTGGCACCAATGGCTTGAACAATGCGGTTCATGGCAAAGATGGAGTCAAAATCGTTGGCCGTGACAATCATGGCGCGATCAGCATGTTGCAAGGGCGCTGCAAAGCCACCGCACACCACATCGCCCAGCACGTCAAAAATGACCACGTCGGTGTCTTCAAGCAGGTGATGCTCTTTGAGCAACTTCACTGTCTGGCCCACCACATAACCACCGCAGCCTGTGCCTGCAGGCGGGCCGCCCGCTTCTACGCACATCACACCGTTGTAGCCCGGGAACACAAAGTCTTCGACACGCAACTCTTCAGCGTGAAAGTCAACAGTTTCAAGCACGTCAATGACGGTAGGCAGCATCTTCTTGGTGAGTGTGAAGGTGCTGTCGTGCTTGGGGTCGCAGCCAATTTGCAAAACCCGTTTGCCCATTTTGGAAAATGCGGCCGACAAGTTAGACGATGTGGTGCTTTTGCCAATGCCGCCCTTGCCATAGATGGCAAAAACTTTGGCATTGCCAATTTTCACATTGGGGTCGAGCTGAACTTGCAAGCTGCCCTCGCCGTCGAGTTTTGGATTGCGTTTCACCGTTGGGAACGGCAATGTTTCAACATTCATGGGGTAGCTCCTTCATACACGCCTTCAAGGCGATCTTCTAGCTCTTCACTTACCTGGCGAAGGGCTTGCAAGGTCTCGGCATCAGGTTGCCAATAATTGCGTTCAGACGCTTCGATCAAACGATTTGCCACTCTGGCAGATGCCGTTGGATTCAGTTTCGCCAGGCGATCACGCATGGCAGGGTCAAGCATGAAAGTCTCAGACAGTTGCTTGTAAACCCAAGGTTGTACTTGTCCTGTGGTGGCAGACCACCCCATGGTGTTGGTCACGTGCGACTCGATTTGGCGCACACCTTCATAGCCGTGCTCCAACATGCCTTCATACCATTTTGGGTTGAGCATGCGAGTGCGAATTTCCATCGAGACTTGCTCTTTCAGTGTGCGAACACTCGCGTTGCCTTTGGTTTGATCACCAATGTAAACAGGCGGTGTTTTGCCACCTTTGGCCACCTTCACCGCTTGGGTAATGCCGCCCAAGGTGTCGAAGTAGTTGTCTACTGTGGTGACGCCCAATTCAACAGAGTCGAGGTTTTGGTAAGTCAGTTGCACATCGGCCAACACGGTTTGCAAGAGCGCTGTGTGTTGAACTGCGCGGCCGGTCCGTCCGTATGCAAAACCTTTGCGGCGCTTGTAGGTTTCGGCAATCTCGCCCTCATCGTCCCAGCGGCTGCTTTCCACCAAGTTGTTGACGTTGGAGCCGTAAGCGCCTTCGGCATTGCCATAGACCCGAAGAGCTGCGGTTTCCAATGTGCAACCGTGCTCTTGCTGATAGGCCAATGCATGCTTGCGAATCCAGTTCATCTCCAGCGGCTCGTCTGCGGAGGCTGCCAAGAATGCTGCCTCGGCCAACAGTTTGATTTGCAATGGCATGAGGTCGCGGAAGATGCCAGACAAAGTCATGATGACATCAATGCGGGGGCGACCCAACTCTTCTAAAGGAATGAGCGTAGCGCCAGCAATTCGCCCATAACTGTCAAAGCGGGGCAAGGCACCCATCAAGGCCAGGGCCTGAGCAATTGGGGCACCTTCGTTCTTCAAGTTGTCGCTGCCCCAAAGGACCATGGCAATGGATTCGGGCAAGGGGTTTCCATCGGCACAATGACGCTCAATGAGCAACTGGGCTTGAACTTTGCCATCGCGAACCGCCAAGGCACTTGGAATTCTGAAAGGGTCAAAACCGTGGATGTTGCGGCCCGTTGGTAGCACGTCTGGGGTGCGCAAGATATCACCGCCAGGTGCGGGTCGAATGTAGCGTGCGTCCAAAGCTTGGAGCATGGCCGACACTTCGGTGTCAACAGCCAGGTGCGCTTGGGACACTTGCAGATCACGCAACACGCTCAGGCTGGTGTGATTGCTTGGCAAGCCAGCAGCCTTCAAAGCCTGTTCTGGTGTCCGCCCTGCGACCAAGGCCTCTACAGATGTGCGCTCGAGTTGCATGTCGTGGTTGGCTTCAGCCATGGCCAACAACATGTCAACCTGCTGAGCCGGGCTAGGTGCACGGCCTGCCACATGCAGGCCATGTGGAATCAAGGTGTACTCAAGCTCAAGCAACTCTTCACCCAAGCGCATGACTTGGCGGTCCAAATCTTTGCCCATGGTGTCTACATCCCAGGCGGGTTCAGCTGGGACCAAATCGAGTTCTGCAGCTTGCGCTTGAATGACCGCTGCCAATTCAACACACTCGCTGTTGCCGTGTTCCAGCGAACGCCAACGCTCAAGGGACGACTTCAGTTCGTTCAAACCTTTGTACAAACCGGCTTGCGCAATGGGCGGTGTGAGGTAGCTGATCAAGGTGGCGCCAGAGCGACGCTTGGCGATGGCACCTTCTGAAGGATTGTTGGATGCGTACAAATACACATTGGGCAAGTCGTCAATCAAACGATCGGGCCAACATGTACCGCTCATGCCCGATTGTTTGCCTGGCATGAATTCGAGCGCGCCATGCGTGCCAAAGTGAAGCACCGCATGGGCTTTGAAATCTTCGCGCAAGTAGCGATAGAACGCCGAGAATGCGTGTGTGGGTGCCAAGCCTTTTTCAAACAACAAGCGCATGGGGTCGCCTTCATAACCAAACGAAGGCTGCACACTGACCAGCACATTGCCAAATTTCTTGCCCAACACAAAAATGGAGCTGCCGTTGCTGAGCTGACGTCCGGGGGCAGGACCCCACTGCGCTTCAATTTCTTGGAGCCAGCGCTCACGCTTGACGTGGTCGTCAGCGGATATCAAAGCATGCACATTGGCATCTGCGCCGTGCTGGGCCGCATTGCCATACAACAAGGCATCGCGCAAATCATCCACACTGGCTGGCACATCCACTTGGTAGCCTTGGGCCTTCATGGCCGTGAGGGTGTACCACAAAGATTCAAAAACAGACAGGAATGCTGCGGTGCCGATATTGCCAGCATTGGGTGGGAAGTTGAACAGCACAATGGCCACGTTGCGGTCTTTGCGCTCGCTGCGTTTCAGGGCCACCATCTTGCTCACTCTGGCTGCCAACATCATGGCGCGCTCTGGGCAAGAGTGCATGTCTTGTGCGGTATTGCTTTCACCAAAAGTACAAGCATGGTGACAGCCATTGCATGTCACACCTGCCGCGCCGGGTCGACCGCCAAACACCATGGGGCTAGTAGAGCCATCGAGTTCGGGAATGGCCACCATGATGGTGCTTTCCACGGGCAACAATCCGCGGTCTGAGCCGCCCCACTGATCAATGGTTTGAAATTCAACGGGGTGAGCCGCCACATAGGGCACATCGAGCTTGCCCAGCACCTCTTCTGCGGCCTTGGCATCGTTGTAAGCAGGGCCGCCCACCAGCGAAAAACCGCTGAGAGAGACCACTGCATCTACACAGACTTGGCCGTTCTTCATGAAGAATTCATCGATGGCCGGGCGTGAGTCCAAACCTGCAGCAAATGCTGGAATAACGCGCAAGCCTTTGGCTTCAAGCGCTGCAATCACACCATCGTAGTGACCTGCATTGCCCGACAACAAATAAGACCTTAACAACAACACACCCACCGTACCTTTGACAGGTGCACTGGCTGGTAATGGCAATGCATTGGCATCCTCACTGAACTTTCCGTTCATGCGGGGGTGATAGACACCAACCTCAGGATAGTCAACTGGCGCCTCGACCTTGACCTTGCCCCGCAGCGCTTTGCGAGGACCGTCTGCACCGCGGTCAATGAGGTGGCGCACCATGTTCAACACATTGGCGTCGGAGCCACCTAGCCAGTATTGCAAAGTGATGAAGTAGGCACGCACGTCTTGCGCTGTACCCGGAATGAATCGGAGCAGTTGCGGCAAGCGACGCAGCATTTTCATTTGTGCTGCACCGCCTGTGGCAGGCTTGTCTTTGCCGCCGCCACCGCGCAATTTTTTAAGCAAAGCCATGGGGCCGCTGGCAGGCTTGCTCATGTCAAACTGGCCAAAGCGCGTGAGCTGGGTCACTTCTGTGGCACTGGCCATGCAAACCATGGCATCGCAGTTCATGCGGCGTGCGCGCAAATCGTCCAAGATGGGCAAAAAGTGATCTTCAAGGAACAGCATGCCGCACAGCACAATGTCGGCTGAAGCAATATCGGCTTTGCATTTGGCTATAAGGGCATCGTTGCCTGTGTACTCCGAGGCGGCGTGAAGCGTCCAAGTCAGGCCTGGAAAATCACGCTTCAATTGTGCGTTGGCTCGATTGAAGGAACTCGCAAAGTGCGTGTCCATGGTCACCACCACCATTTTGATGGGGGTGGCGTCACGTATGTTCAGCTTAGGACTGTGAGTAGTAAGCTTTAGATTCATACAGTGTCTCCGTCGTGATCAAAGTCACGCCGCGTTCAATGGCATATTTCTCGGTATTTCGGCGGGCCTTGCCACGCACGAAAAATGGAATTTTTTTGAGTTCTTTTTCTGCACCGGCATCCCAGGCTGCAATCAGAATGTTGGCGGTACTTTGAGAAGCACTCTGATTCAAAGCAGGTGCTTCAATTTGTTCGGGCATGGCCGTTGTAGAAGCAGCTGTTGATGCCGTTGTTACAACAGATGTGACAGCGGATGCTGCTTGAGCAGTTTGCACATGCACACCGCCACCCAAATGGGAAGGGGCTGCATCTTCGTGAAATTCTGAGTCGCCGCGGAACATGCCAATGAGGTGCTCTTCCAAGCCCATCATCAATGGGTGAACCCATGTGTCAAACAACACATTGGCACCTTCAAAGCCCATTTGGGGTGAGTAGCGTGCTGGGAAATCTTGCACATGCACGGGAGCCGAAATGACCGCGCAGGGCACGCCCAATCGCTTGGCAATGTGCCGCTCCATTTGGGTGCCCAGCACCAGCTCTGGATTCAATTCTGCGATGCGGGCTTCAATTTCCAAGTAGTCATCGCTGATTAAGGCTTCAACGCCATACAGTTTGGCGGCTTCACGCACCTCGCGCGCAAACTCGCGGCTGTAAGTCCCAATTCCTACCACCGTGAAGCCCATCTCTTGTGCCGCCACCCTGGCAGCGGCAACAGCATGCGTAGCATCGCCAAACACAAACACGCGTTTGTTGGTGAGGTACGTGGAGTCAACTGAGCGCGCATACCAAGCCGCACGCGATTCGGCTTTGGCCAATGCAGCTTCTGGATCGAGTCCAGCCAATTGAGCCACTTCGCGCACAAAATCGCGCGTTGCGCCGGTACCAATTGGAATGGTTTTGGTAAAGCCTTGGCCAAATTGACGCTGCAACCACTGAGCGCTCAAGTTGGCAATCTCGGGGTAGAGCACCACATTGAACTGGGCATCTGCCAAGCGAGCCAAGTCGGCAGGGGTGGCCGAAAAAGGTGCCACCACATTGATCTCAACGCCCATGTCGGTGAGCAGTTTGCGAATTTCTGTGAGGTCATCACGGTGCCTGAAACCCAAAGCGGCGGGTCCTAAGATATTGCAACGCGGTTTGCTGCTTTGGGTCTTTTCAATTTGATCCGCTGGCAAAGCCAAGTTTCGAACCAATTGGTAGAAAGTTTCGGAGGCGCCCCAGTTTTCTTTGCGTTGATAAGAAGGCAACTCCAAAGCCACCACAGGCACTGGCAAGTTGAGTGCTTTGCACAAACCACCTGGATCGTCTTGAATCAACTCAGCGGTGCAAGAGGCACCCACCAGCATGGCTTTGGGCGAGAAGCGCTCAAAGGCCTCGCGTGCAGCGGTCTTGAAAAGTTCAGCGGTATCACCGCCCAAATCACGCGCTTGAAAAGTGGTGTAGGTCACAGGTGGGCGCTTTTGCAAACGCTCAATCATGGTGAACAACAAATCGGCGTAGGTATCGCCCTGCGGCGCATGCAACACGTAGTGCACATCTTCCATTGCGGTGGCGATGCGCATCGCACCCACATGGGGAGGTCCTTCGTAAGTCCAGAGCGTGAGTTGCATGGTTCTGGTACCTTTAAGCGGCTAGGCGCATGCGGCGCACCAAAGGTCGAGTGAAGAGTTCGGCCAAATCGCCTGCTTGATCAAAACCTTGAATGGGCGTGAATACCAACTCAATGGCCCACTTGGTGGTCATGCCTTCAGACTCCAATGGATTGGCCAAGCCCAAGCCACACACCACCATGTCGGGGTGCAAAGCGCGGCAACGGTCAAGTTGTTTTTCGACGTGCTGTCCTTCAGACAAAAAGGTGCCTTCAGGCAACATGGCCAACTCCATGGCCATGTGTTGACGGTGCAAATAGGGGGTACCCACTTCTAACAATTTCATGCCCAATTCACGCGATAAAAACCGCGCCAAAGGAATTTCAAGTTGCGAGTCGGGGAAGAAGAAAATGCTTTTGCCTTCCAAGTGCAACTTGGCACGCGACAAGGATGCGGTAGCCCTGGCTGTCGGTGCGGCCACTGCG
>JAJTGB010000049.1 GCA_021298995.1 Comamonadaceae bacterium
AGACATGCGCATGGACACCACGCGCGGTCAGAGTGTGGCCGAGTGGCTGGCCTCTGCCAGCGTGGATCAGATCACGGAGGTTGTGCGTGACTATGGCGAAGAACGGTTTGCTTTTCCGATTGCAAAGGCGATTGTGGCTCGCAGACAAGAGCGGGGCCCAATTTCATCCACCGCCGATTTGGCCGGGATCGTGGCTAGCACGGTCAAAACCCGCGAGCCGGGCAAGGACCCTGCAACGCGGACATTTCAGGCTCTTCGGATTTTCATCAACGCCGAGCTTGAGGAGCTTGAACAAGCGCTAGAAGCCAGCCTCAAAGTGCTGCAACCGGGTGGCCGCTTGGTCGTGATTAGTTTTCATTCCTTGGAAGACCGCATCGTGAAGCAATTCATTGCGAAGCACTCCAAAGAAGTTTATGACCGACGCGCGCCATTTGCGGTGCCGCAGGCCATGAAACTCAAATCGGTGGAGCGCATTCGCCCAAGCGATGCCGAAGTGTCGGCCAATCCGCGTGCGCGCAGCGCCATCATGCGGGTGGCAGAGAGAACGGCGGTGCCAGCATGACGCGCCTGAACTTGTTCTTGGTGATTGCCATCATTTTGTCAGCCATGTTTTTGGTGCACAGCCATTACCAAGCGCGGCGTTCGTTCATGGTCTTAGAAGCCGCCATGAAAGAGGCCACACGCCTTGAAATAGAGCACGAGCGTTTGCAAGTAGAGAGGCGTTCACAAGCCTCACCGCTGCGCATTGAGCAAATTGCAAAACAACAACTGCAAATGCGCTTGGTCACACCCGGCGTCACGCAATATGTGAAGCAGCCAAGCGACCTGCAAACCTTGGCAGAGCGCCAGACCGTTAAGAAGGCTGAAAAGCCAGTGCAGGAGAAGCCATGAGCCGAAGTGTTCAGCTCTCCTCAAGCCCTTTGCTGGCCAGCAAGACCCCAGTTTGGCGCAGCAAATTGATTGTGGCCGCTATGGCCATTGCGTTTGTGGGTTTGGCTGGTCGGGCCTTTTATGTTCAAGTGTTTGACAACGCATTTTTCAAACGCCAAGGTGAAGTGCGCTTTGCCAGAACCCTGACCTTGCCTGCCAACCGGGGTCGCATTTTGGATCGCAACGGTTTGATCTTGGCCTCCAGTGTGCCAGCCCCCAGTGTGTGGGCCAATCCAGAAGAGATTGACAGATCGCCTGAAGGCTTGCGTCAGTTGAGCAAACTGCTTGAGATGACACCCGCGGAGTTGTCCAAGAAATTAGAAAACGAAGACAAAACATTCGTATGGCTGCGCCGGCAAATGGACGAGCCTGTGGTGAAGCAAGTGCTGGCCTTGAACATCAAGGGCATCTACACCATCAAAGAATACAAACGTTTGTACCCCGAGGGTGAATCGGCTGCGCACATTGTGGGCTTCACCAATGTGGAAGACAAAGGCCAAGAAGGCATTGAGTTGATCTTCCAAAACCAACTCGCTGGCAAAACAGGTTCACGCCGTGTCATCAAAGATCGCTTGGGTCGTGTGGTGGAGGATGTGGGGCAAATGACGCCGCCTGTCGATGGTGAAGATTTGCAACTGAGCATCGACAGCAAGGTTCAGTTCTTTGCCTACCAAAAACTGCGCGAAGCGGTGTTGGAACACAAAGCCAAAGCGGGCAGCGTGGTGGTGCTGGATGCCCAAACGGGCGAAATTTTGGCACTGGCCAATTACCCTAGCTACTCGCCTGATAAGCGCGTCAATTTGAGTGGTGAGCAATTGCGCAATCGCGCACTCACTGACAGCTTTGAGCCTGGCTCGACCATGAAGCCGTTTGCCATTGCTCTGGCTTTGGAAAAAGGCATCATCAAGCCTGAGACAGTCATTCAAACAGCGCCTGGCACCATCAATATCACCGGCTCAACCATCACAGACACACACCCCTACGGTGCACTCACTGTGAATGAGGTCCTCCAAAAGTCGAGCAATGTGGGTACGGTGAAAATTGCCATGCAACTGCAACCCCGTGAAATGTGGGAAATGTTCACGGCAGTTGGTTTAGGTCAAAAACCGCAATTGCCTTTCCCGGGTGTGGTGAGTGGTCGATTGCGTGCTGCCAAAACTTGGCGTCCCATTGAACAAGCCACCATGAGTTATGGCTACGGTGTCTCCACCAGCTTGTTTCAAATGGCACGGGCGTACACCATCTTTGCCAGTGATGGCAAATCGCTGCCAGCCACTCTGATTAAGAACGGCCAAATTCCAGCGGGTGTGCCCGTGATCAGTCCAGAAAATGCACAGGCTGTTCGCCATATGCTGAACTTGGCTGCAGGCCCTGGTGGCACAGCACAAAAAGCGCAAACCATGGGTTACTCCGTGGGCGGTAAAACAGGGACAGCACACAAGCAAGAGGGCAAAGGCTACGCAGGTAAAAAATACCGCGGCGTGTTTGTGGGCATGGCGCCTATTGAAAAACCACGCATTGTGGTGGCCGTCATGATTGATGAGCCATCCAATGGTCGATATTACGGCGGTGATGTGGCCGCGCCCGTGTTCAGTCAAACCGTGCAGCAAAGTTTGCGCTTGATGGGTGTGCAACCCGATATGAGTGTGAAACCACAAATTGTGGCCAACGGTGTGGAGGAGTCGTTCTGATGCAAACCTTGCACAGTCCTACTCAAGCTGCACAGTGGTTGCGTCAACACGTCACAGGCGTGTTGTGCACCGACAGTCGAGCTGTGCAAAAGGGCGATGCCTTTATTGCTTGGCCGGGTGCTGCCACCGACGGGCGCGCCTATGTGGCTTCGGCATTTGCACAAGGTGCCCAAGTTTGTTTGGTGGAGGCGGAGGCCTGCCAACAATGGCTCGAAGCATGGCAACCCGCTGCCGACCGCGTTGAAAATCATGTGGCCGCTTACGCAGGTTTGAAGGCAGACACAGGCTGGATTGCAGATGCCTACTATGAGCAACCTAGCCATGAATTGCAGGTCTTGGCCGTGACGGGAACCAATGGCAAAACGTCAAGCACTTGGTGGTTGGCGCAAGCCATCAATGCCTTGTCATCCAAGTCAGGCGCAGCGCTTGCAGGGCGATGTGCCATTGTGGGCACGCTGGGCGTTGGCGAGCCCCCCACATTGATGCACACGGGCATGACCACCCCCGATCCTGTGCTGTTGCAAGCGCAGTTTAGAAAATTTGTGTCTGCAGGAATCACGCACTGCGCCATTGAAGCCAGCTCCATTGGTATTGCAGAGCAACGCTTGGCGGGTACCCGCATTCAATTGGCATTGCTGACCAACTTCACCCAAGACCATTTGGACTATCACGGCTCCATGGCAGCTTATTGGCAAGCCAAAGAGGCACTCTTTGCTTGGCCTGAGCTTGAGGTGGCGGTGATCAATGTGGATGATGCGCAGGGTGCCAAGTTGGCGTCTGATTTATCGCAAGCTCGCATTGCTAGTTCACAGGGTTCACCCATTGAACTTTGGACTTGCTCAAGCCAGGGACACCAGGCCCGCTTGCAAGCACTGAATGTGAAGCGCACTTTGTCGGGCTTGAGCTTTGATGTGTTGGAAGGCTCGCACAGCGTTCACCTTCAAACGTCATTGATGGGCGATTACAACGTTGACAACGTGTTGGGTGTGATGGCTGCTTTGCGAGCCTTGAATTACAACTTGTCAGACATTGCGGAAGTGTGCTCGCAACTCAAAGCGGTGCCAGGTCGGATGGAAAAGGTTCAAGGCCCTAATGTTGTTGAGGGTGGTGACGGTATTGCGGGCATCCAACTGCCTCTGACGGTGGTGGACTATGCACACACGCCCGATGCCGTGACGCAAACTTTGTTGGCTCTGAAGCCAATGGCGGATGCTCTTGGCTCCCAACTTTGGTGTGTGTTGGGTTGCGGTGGTGATCGTGATGCCAGCAAGCGCTCTTTGATGGCCGCTGCTGCAGAATCGGTGGCGCATCAGTTGGTATTGACCAGCGACAACCCACGCAGTGAATCGCCAGCGCAAATTTTGCGCGACATGCAGCAAGGCTTGAAAGCCCCTGAAAAAGCGCATCAAGAACTTGATCGTGCCAAAGCCATTTTCCAAACAGTGATGCAAGCTGGCCAGCGAGATGTGATTTTGATTGCAGGCAAGGGCCATGAAGACACCCAAGAAATTGCGGGCGTGAAATATCCGTTTGACGATCGCGTGCATGCACACCATGCGCTTGTGCAGCGAGCCCATGCCATTCAGTCAACAGGGGCTCAAGCATGAACCTCACACTGACACAACTCCAACAATGGCTGCCGCAAGCGGTGCTTGTGAATGCTGCAGCAGCGAATTCACAAGTTCAGAACACATTGATCAAAGCCGTTCGCACTGACAGCCGCAGTGTGGTGGCGGGCGACTTGTTCATTGCTTTGAAGGGTGAAAAATTTGATGGCACAGCGTTCCTGGCACAAGCGCAGGCACAAGGCGCAGTCGCTGTTTTGTTTGAAGCCAGTCACCCTGAGCAGGGTGAGCACCTCCAGCATTTGAACAATGTCACGGTACCCGCGTTTTGTGTGCCCAATGCGCGTGCTGCTTTGGGCAGTTTGGCTGCGCAGTGGCGTCGCCAATTTGCCCCAGCGCTCATTGGTGTGACGGGAAGCAATGGCAAGACCACAGTCACGCAAATGATTGCGTCTGTTTTGCGTGCCGATACGGCGGCCCCCTCATTGTCAACACAGGGCAATTTGAACAATGACATTGGTGTGCCATTGACCTTGTTCAATTTGCGTCCAGAACACCAGCGTGCGGTGGTGGAGCTGGGCATGAACCACCCCGGTGAGATTGAAGTGCTGGCGCAATTTGCGCAGCCCACCATTGGCTTGGTCAACAACGCTCAAAGAGAGCACCAAGAATTCATGAGCACGGTTGAAGCGGTGGCCATTGAAAACGGTGAAGTGATTCGCGCTTTGCCCGCCAAGGGTGTGGCAGTGTTCCCCGCGCAAGATGCCTACACCCAACTTTGGCAGAAGTTGGCCGATGCCCGTCCCGTGCTGACCTTTGGTTTCAAGCAAGGCGATGTTCAGGCGCACGACATTGTGTGGCGAAATGGCGCATGGTCGTTTCAACTCTGGACCCAGCAGACTTCTTTGCCGTGCCGCTTGAACATTGCAGGACGCCACAATATTTTGAATGCCCTGGCTGCCACCGCCTGTGCATTGGCTGCGGGCATGAGCTTGCCAGTGATTGTGAAAGGGCTCGAAAGTTTTGAGCCTGTCAAAGGTCGCTCCAAGTCGTGTGAGTGGCAACTAGACGGACATGCCTTCACCTTGGTTGACGACACCTACAACGCCAATCCCGATTCAGTTCGGGCGGCCATTGAGGTGCTGGCGGAATTGCCTGCGCCACGCTTGTTGGTTTTGGGTGACATGGGTGAGGTGGGTTTGCAAGGTGCCGAATTTCACCAAGAAGTGGGCGCGTATGCCAAAGCTTGCGCCATTCAATCTTTGTTCACACTGGGCGATTTGTGCCAACACAGCAGCCAAGCCTTTGAGGGTGCGGTTCATTTTTCAGACATGGACAGCTTGCAAGCCCGGGTGTTGTCAGACATCTCGGCCTACAACAGCGTGCTGGTGAAGGGATCGCGGTTTATGAAAATGGAGCGCGTGGTCGAAGCCTTGCGCAACCGGTTTGAGCAAGCGCAGGCTGCAGAAAGAGAGTCAGTCCATGCTGCTTAATTTGGCGCAATGGTTGCAAACTTTATCGCCCGATTGGGGTTTCTTGCGTATTTTTCAGTACATCACCTTCCGTGCAGTGATGGCCGCTTTGACATCGCTGCTGATTGGCCTGATTGCGGGCCCCATGGTCATTCGCCGTTTGACCGCCCTCAAAATTGGTCAGCCCATTCGGGGCTATGGCATGGAGACGCACATGGCCAAAAGTGGCACGCCCACCATGGGTGGCGTGCTGATTTTGTTGTCCATTGCCGTCAGCACCTTGCTGTGGTTTGACATCACCAATCGATTTGTTTGGATTGTGCTCATTGTGACTTTGGGTTTTGGTGCCATTGGTTGGGTCGATGACTGGCGCAAAGTGGTCAACAAAGACCCCGAGGGCATGCGCTCGCGCGAGAAATATTTCTGGCAGTCGGTCATTGGCTTGTTGGCTGCGCTGTGTTTGGTCTTCAGTATTTCTGAAAGCTCTAACATGCGCGTGTTCGATTTGTTTGTGAACTGGGTCATTTCGGGCTTTGATGTCAATTTGCCGCCCACAGCAGGTTTGATGGTGCCTTTCTTCAAAGAGGTGAGTTACCCACTGGGCGTGCTCGGCTTCATGATCTTGACCTACTTGGTCATTGTGGGTTCTAGCAACGCTGTCAATCTGACCGATGGCTTGGACGGTTTGGCCATCATGCCCGTGGTCATGGTGGGCTCGGCCTTGGGCGTGTTTGCCTATGTCACAGGCAGCTCGGTTTACGCCAAATATTTGTTCTTGCCCTACATTCCCGGCACCGGTGAATTGCTTATTTTCTGCGCCGCCATGGCGGGGGCTGGCTTGGCATTCTTGTGGTTCAACACGCACCCTGCTCAAGTCTTTATGGGCGATGTGGGCGCGCTGGCATTGGGCGGTGCGCTGGGTACCATTGCCGTCATTGTTCGCCAAGAAATTGTGCTGGCCATCATGGGTGGTATTTTTGTGGTGGAAGCCTTGTCGGTCATGGCGCAAGTTTCGTATTTCAAGTACACCAAAAAGAAATACGGCGAAGGTCGGCGTATTTTGAAAATGGCCCCCTTGCACCATCACTTTGAAAAGAGTGGTTGGAAAGAAACGCAAGTGGTTGTGCGATTTTGGATCATCACCATGCTCTTGTGCTTGGTGGGTCTCTCGACATTGAAGTTGAGATGAGCATGAAATACCTTCAAGGCCAACACATCTTGATTTTGGGACTGGGCAGTTCAGGCTTGGCCATGGTCCGATGGTGTGTTGCCATGGGTGCAGAGGTCACTGTGGCTGACACGCGAGATGCGCCGCCCAATTTGAATGCATTGCAAAATGAATTGCCTGAAGTTCATTTCAAGTCGGGTGCATTCCATGCCCCCTTGATTGAAGGTACCACCGTGCGTGCTGTGTTTGCAAGTCCTGGATTGGCGCCTTCCGAGACTGCCCCTGTGATGGAAGCAGCCAAAGCCTTGGGTCTTTGGGTGGGCGGTGAACTCAGTTTATTCGTGCAGGGCTTGGAAAATCTGAAAGCCACGCGTGACTACAGCCCTCAGGTCTTGGCCATCACCGGAACCAACGGCAAAACAACTGTCACGGCGCTCACAGGTCAGTTGATTGAGCGCGCTGGCAAAACAGTGAAGGTGGCTGGCAATATTGGCCCCACCTTGCTAGACACCTTGCGCTTGGCAATGGACACAGAATTGCCTGAAGTTTGGGTGTTGGAGTTGTCGAGTTTTCAGCTTGACAATGCGGGCCCTTTTGAGCCCTCTGCAGCCACGGTGCTCAACATCACCCAAGATCATTTGGATTGGCACGGCACCATGAATGCCTACGCAGCTGCCAAAGAAAAAATATTTGGTGCCAATACCCTCATGGTATTGAACCGAGATGATGCTCGCGTGATGGCCATGTTGCCCGAACCGGTCCGCGCCAAATTGCAAAAGCCCATTGAGCGCGAGCATGTCACCTTTGGTGCAGAAATGCCGCAGCGCCCTGGCGATTTTGGTTTGGAAACTGTCAATGGCATGACCTGGTTAGTGCGTGCCTTGGAGTCAGATGAGACACGCCGTTTGCGCAAAGGTGAGGTTGAGGAAATTCACATCCAGCGCTTGATGCCTGCGGATGCGTTGCGTATTCGGGGCAGACACAATGCGGTGAATGCCTTAGCGGCGTTGGCTTTGGCCACCAGCACCGGTGCAAGTTTGGCCGCCATGCTGTTTGGTTTGCGTGAATACCAAGGCGAGCCGCACCGAGTGGCGCCTGTGGCCATTGTCAATGGCGTGGAGTATTTTGACGACAGCAAAGGCACCAATGTGGGTGCCACGGTGGCCGCCTTGGTGGGCTTGGGCTCTGAGCGCCGCGTGATTGTGATTTTGGGCGGTGAAGGCAAGGGACAAGATTTCTCGCCGCTGGCCGAGCCAGTGGCAAAGTATGTCAGGGCTGTGGTGCTGATTGGCAAAGATGCGCCCCTCATTCGAGAAGCCCTTCAAGGCTGTGGCGTGCCGCTCACAGACGCTGCCACTTTGCCTGAAGCGGTGAACGTGGCCAAAGACATGGCGCAGTCTGGCGATGCTATTTTGTTGTCGCCTGCGTGCGCCAGTTTTGACATGTTCCGCGACTACCCGCACCGTGCACAAGTTTTTTGCCAAGCGGTATCGGCCATTGCAGAAGCTGAAGGCCAACCCATGGAGAGCGTGCTATGACCGAACTGGCGTCACGCTTCATGTCTTGGACCAGTGGTATTTTTGGCCGCGTGGGTGGTGCTGGCCGCATGCAAGGTGCTGCAGAGGGCAAACTGCCTGTCAATTTGGGCAGCTACGACTATGGCAAGAATGCAGCGGCTCAAGGCAAGATTCAGAACATCGATCAAGCCATGGTGTGGGTGGTTGTGACGCTCTTGATGTTTGGCATGATCATGGTGTATTCGGCCACGATTGCCATGCCAGACAATCCAAAATTTGCCAAATACTCACAAACACACTTCTTGATGCGCCACATCATTTCTATGCTGATTGGCTTCGGTGTGGCTTTGCTGGTGTTTCAAATACCGCTCGAAATTTGGGAAAAAAATGCCAGACCTTTGTTCATTGTGGCCTTGGTTCTTTTGGCGCTGGTGCTGCTGCCTTTTATTGGCAAGGGTGTGAATGGTGCGCGCCGATGGATTTCATTTGGCGTGATCAATTTTCAGCCTTCTGAATTTGCGAAATTGGCGGTGATTATTTATGCCTCCGATTACATGGTGCGCAAGATGGAAGTGAAGGAGCGCTTCTTCCGCGCTGTGTTGCCCATGGGTGCTGCTGTGGGCCTGGCCGGTGTGTTCTTGTTGGCTGAACCAGACATGGGGGCCTTCTTGGTGATTGCCATCATTGCCATGGGCATCTTGTTTTTGGGCGGCGTCAATGCCCGCATGTTCTTCTTGATTTTGGCCATCTTGGTGTTCACGTTTGCCATGATCATTGCTGCATCACCTTGGCGCAGAGACCGAATTTTTGCCTACCTCGACCCTTGGGATCCCACGCATACTTTGGGCAAGGGCTACCAGTTGTCACACTCTTTGATTGCCATTGGCCGTGGCGAAATTTTTGGCGTGGGCTTGGGCGGCAGTGTTGAAAAACTGCATTGGTTGCCAGAGGCGCACACCGATTTCTTGTTGGCTGTGATTGGTGAAGAGTTTGGCCTGGTGGGGGTGGTTGCCGTCATTGGCATGTTCTTGTGGCTCAGCCGCCGCATCATGGTGATTGGCCGCCAAGCCTTGGCCCTCGACCGAACTTTTGCAGGTTTGGTTGCTCAAGGTGTGGGCATTTGGATTGGCTTTCAATCCTTCATCAACATGGGCGTGAATTTGGGCGCCCTGCCAACCAAAGGCTTGACCTTGCCTCTCATGAGTTATGGCGGGTCGGCTATTTTGCTCAACATGATTGCCATTGCCATCGTGCTGCGAATCGATGCTGAAAACAAACAAATGATGCGAGGTGGCCGCACATGAGTCACTGCGCTTTGATCATGGCAGGTGGTACTGGGGGTCATATCTTTCCAGGCTTGGCTGTGGCTGAATCTTTGCGGGAAGCGGGATGGCGCGTGCACTGGTTGGGCGTGCCTGGCAACATGGAAAGTCAATGGGTGCCACAACGCGGTTTTGCTTTTGAGCCTGTGGAGTTTGGTGGTGTGCGAGGCAAAGGGATTGTCAGCTTGGCGCTCTTGCCCATGCGCTTGCTCAAAGCATTTTGGCAAAGCATTCAAGTGGTTCGCAGAGTCAAGCCCGATGTGGTGGTGGGCTTGGGTGGGTACATCACTTTTCCGGGCGGCATGATGTCGGTTCTGCTGGGCAAGCCCTTGGTCTTGCACGAACAAAACTCGGTGGCAGGCATGGCCAACCGGGTGTTGGCCGGGGTTGCAGATTGCATTTTCACGGCTTTCCCCAATGTCTTGAAAAAGGCTGTCTGGGTGGGCAATCCGTTGCGCCAAGATTTTTTAAACAAGCCTTCGCCTGTAGAGCGCTTTGCAGCCCGCACGGGGCCACTCAAATTGTGGGTGGTGGGCGGCAGTTTGGGCGCTCAAGCACTGAACGAGATCGTGCCCAAAGCCTTGGCCTTGATGCCAGCGCACAAGCGCCCCGTGGTGGTTCACCAAAGTGGCGCCAAACAAATCGATGCCCTGCGATCCAACTATGAAAAAGCAGGCGTGCAAGCTGAATTGACCCCCTTCATTGAAGACACGGCCCATGCATTTGCCCAAGCCGATTTGATCATCTGCCGTTCCGGTGCCAGCACGGTCACTGAAATTGCAGCGGTGGGTGCTGCCGCTATTTATGTGCCTTTCCCCTTTGCGGTGGACGATCACCAAACCACCAATGCCCAATTTTTGGTGGCTGAGGGGGGTGGCTGGTTGATGCCCCAAGCAGACCTGACGCCTCAAGCCTTGGCTGACAAGCTGGAAAGCATCACCCGTGAAGAATTGTTGGCTTGTGCTGAAAAAGCATGGGCTCTGAAAAAGACCCAAGCCACCCGTGAAGTGGTGGCTGCTTGCGAGGCCTTGGCCGCATGAAACACGCCATTCGTCATATTCACTTTATTGGGGTCGGTGGTTCCGGCATGAGCGGTATTGCCGAAGTTTTATTGAACCTGGGTTACACCATTTCTGGCTCAGACCTGTCCGACAGCAGCACCTTGCGGCGCTTGGCATCGCTGGGTATTCAAACCCATGTAGGCCACAGCGCTGACCATGTCAAGGGTGCCGATGCGGTGGTCACTTCCACCGCTGTGAAAGCCGACAACCCCGAAGTGTTGGTGGCGCGTTCACGCCATATTCCAGTGGTGCCCCGTGCGGTCATGTTGGCTGAATTGATGCGCATGAAGCAGGGCGTGGCCATTGCAGGGACCCACGGCAAAACCACCACCACCAGCTTGGTGGCCAGCGTTTTGGCTGAAGCAGGCTTGGACCCCACGTTTGTGATTGGCGGTCGATTGAACAGCGCAGGCACCAATGCCAAATTGGGCACAGGTGACTACATCGTGGTGGAGGCCGATGAATCGGACGCATCCTTCTTGAACTTGTTGCCCGTGATGGCGGTGGTTACCAACATTGATGCCGACCATATGGAAACCTACGGGCACGACTTTGAGAAATTGAAGGCGGCCTTTGTGGAGTTCTTGCATCGCATGCCGTTCTACGGCACAGCCATTTTGTGCACGGATGACGCTGGCGTTAGAAGCATTGTGGATCAGTTGGCGCGGCCAGTGACCACTTATGGTCTGCAAGAAGGCGCCCAAATTCGCGCTGTGGATGTTCGCGCTCAAGAAGGTCAGATGCACTTTACCGTGCAACGCCGCAATGGCGTGGTTTTGCCCGACCTGCCCGTGGTGCTCAACTTGCCAGGTTTGCACAATGTGTTGAATGCCTTGGCCGCCATCTCTGTGGCGGTTGAACTGGGCTTAGACGATGCGGCCGTTCAGCGTGCATTGCTCAACTTCAAGGGCGTGGGCAGACGCTTCCAGCGCTATGGCGAAGTGAACATCTTGGCAAAAAATTCAGTGCAAGCTGGGCGCTTTACCTTGATCGATGACTACGGCCATCATCCCGTTGAGATGGCGGCCACCTTGGCTGCAGCGCGTGGCGCTTTCCCAGGCCGTCGTTTGGTCTTGG
>JAJTGB010000050.1 GCA_021298995.1 Comamonadaceae bacterium
TTGAGGTCTTTGGCCATGCTGTCAATTTGCGCAGAGGTGAGGGTGTCGCGATGCGTGCCTGTGGCTTCATCGGCTTCGGCTTTGAGGCCTTGCTTCATGGAGCGCAGGTTGAAAAACAATTTGCGTTGTGCTTTGGTGGTGGCCACCTTCACCATGCGCCAGTTCTTCAAGATGTACTCGTGAATTTCGGCCTTGATCCAGTGCATGGCGTAGCTCACCAAGCGCACACCTTGATCGGGGTCGTAGCGCTTCACGGCTTTCATCAAGCCGATGTTGCCTTCTTGAATGAGGTCGGCATGAGGCAAGCCGTAGCCTAAGTATTGGCGTGCCACTGACACCACCACGCGCAAGTGCGAAAGCACCAACTTACTGGCTGATTCCAAGTCATTTTCGTTTTTCAGTTTGCGTGCAAACTCCTGCTCTTGCTCTGGAGTGAGCATGGGCATGCGGTTGACCGCAGAAATGTACGCATCGAGGTGACCCAACGAGGGCACAACGGCCCATGGGTTTTTCAGGGTGAGTGCCGTGTCGAGGGATCCAGCGAGGTTTGTCATACCAGAACTCCTTTCCATAATGGATCGGATTTTAGCACTCTCTTATGGGGAGTGCTAAGTATATAAGTGTTTGATTTTGTTGATATTTATCAATAAACCGGACTGGAAATGAGGTCTTGCAGTGCTTCTTCGGGGATTAGCGCACCCCTGTATTGAATGACTCTGGCTGCTACGGCATTGCCAAAGGTGGCCGCTTTTTGGGCGCTGGCACCGCACAGACGTCGGCTCAAATAGGCTGCGGCAAAGGCATCGCCCGCAGCGGTTGTGTCAATGACCTGTTGAACGCTGAGGGTGGGAATGCTGAGCCATTGCTTGTCCTTCTCTGGCCTCACCAAGGTATGTTCAGCCCCTCGTTTGATCACAAGCTCAGGGATGGCCAAACTTTTTGCGTGCACCAAAGCTTCTTCTAAGGAGCTGAAATCAAACACAGCTTGATGATCGTCCAAAGTGATCATGGCGGTTTGACAAGCTGCAAAAGCTTGACGATAAACCTCTTGTGCCAGTTTGCGATCTGGCCAGAGCTTGGGCCTGAAGTTGTTGTCAAACACAACACGGCAGCCATTGAGCTTTGCTTGCTTTAGCAATGCAAACAGTCGGGTGCGCGATGTGGCATCCAAAATGGCCAGTGAAATACCGCTGAAGTAAAGGCAATCGAACTGGTTCAAATTCTTTTCAAGGGCAGTGACAGAGGCTTGAAAATACGCGCGTGCTGCACTGTTTTCTCGCCAAAAATGAAAAGTGCGCTCGCCGTTTGAATCGGTTTCAATCAAATACATGCCTGGCAATCTGCCTTCAATGTATTCCACGCTGTTTAAGTTGAGGCCCAGTTTTGCCCATTCTTGGCGCAGTGTTTGGCTGAGGTGGTCTGTGCCCAGGCCCGTGGCATAGCTCACTTCAATCTTGTCAGGTGCTGAACAGCGCCGCAAGTACACAGAGGTATTGAAGGTGTCGCCACCATATGCAAGCACTGATGGGCCAAAACCATTGGCCTGCACTTCCAACATGCATTCTCCAATGGCAACAAATTGAAGCGGCTTCAAGGTGGATTTAGCTTTTGAAGCGTTGTGCAAGTGCTGTTGCACTGTCACGCAATACATTTTGATCGGCACCCACAGCCACAAACAAACAACCCTGCGCCACACAATGTTGGGCCAAGGCTTCATCGCCTGTGAGAATGCCTGGCGCTTTGCCGCAGGCTTTGATGCGGGCAATGGCATCGTCAATCGCTTTCAACACATCGGGGTGCTTGGGATTGGCCAAGTGACCCAGCGCCGCAGACAAATCGCCGGGGCCAATGAACACACCATCAACACCCTCCACATTGGCAATGGCTTCTAAATTATCCAAGCCCTGCAGCGTTTCTACTTGAAGCAACAAGCACAACTCTTCGGCATTGTGGTGCGCATAGTCTTTGACACGGCCATAGTTGCTGGCTCTGGGTGCGCCCGCATAGCCGCGAACGCCATGAGGCGGATAGCGGGTGTAGGCCACTGCGTTGCGGGCTTCTTCTGCAGTTTGAATGTAGGGCACCAACAAGTTTTGCACGCCAATGTCGAGCAATCGCTTGAAGGTCACCATGTCGTTCCAAGGTGGGCGTACGATGGGGGTGGCGGTTCCGCCTTTCATGGCTTGAAGTTGAGCCAAGATTTCACTCAAATCGTTGGGCGAATGCTCCATGTCGAGCAGCAGCCAGTCGTAGCCGCAGTCTGCCAAAATTTCAATGCTGATAGGGCTGCACAAGTGCGACCACAGACCAATTTGTTTTTGTCCACTGAGAATCGCTTTTTTGAATTTGTTGTGAATGGCTTGCATGATGGTCTAGATTGAAAAATTGACTTTGAATGAGCTTTGAAATTAACGAACCATGGCGGGCATCTTGGGGTTGAAGGTCCAGCCAGGAATGAGGTATTGCATTGCCATGGCATCGTTGCGAGCGCCTAAGCCGTGTTGCAAATAAAGTTGATGCGCCGCTTCTACCGCATCCATGTTGAGCTTCACACCCAGGCCAGGCTGCGTGGGAACCTCAATCATGCCGCCCTTGATTTGCAGCGGCTCTTGTGTCAGGTATTGGCCATCTTGCCAAATCCAATGGGTGTCAATGGCCGTTACTTTGCCGGGGGCTGCTGCAGCGCAATGGGTGAACATGGCCAAAGACACATCAAAGTGGTTGTTGGAATGCGAGCCCCAGGTGAGGTCGTACATTTGGCACAATTGCGCCACTCTCACAGAACCTTGCAGAGTCCAAAAATGCGGGTCTGCCAAAGGAATGTCGACCGATTGCAATTGAATGCTGTGTGCCATTTCGCGCCAATCGGTGGCCACCATATTGGTGGCGGTGGGCAAGCCTGTGGCACGTTTGAACTCGGCCATCACCTCTCGGCCGGAGTACACGCCTTCAGCGCCACACGGATCCTCGGCGTAAGCCATGGTGTTTCTGTGATCACGCAGCAAGCGAATGGCATCTTTCAAAAGCCATCCCCCATTGGGGTCTAGGGTGATGCGAGCATCCGGAAATTTTTCGTGCAAGGCCACAATGGCCTCTACTTCCTCTTCACCCCGCAAGACACCGCCCTTTAGTTTGAAGTCTTGAAAGCCGTACCGGTCTTGAGCGGCTTGGGCCAAGCGCACGATGGCTTCTGGCGTGAGGGCTTCTTCGTGGCGCAATCGCTGCCAATCGTTGTTGGCATCGGGTTCACTGTGATAGGGCAAGTCTGTTTTTTGGCGGTCTGCCAAGTAAAACAAATAACCCAAAACTTGGACGCTGGCGCGCTGCTGTCCCTCGCCTAGCAGCGCAGCCACGGGCACGCCCAAGTGCTGGCCCATGAGGTCGAGGAGGGCGCTTTCAATGGCGGTGACGGCATGGATGGCAATGCGCAAATCAAAGGTTTGATTGCCACGTCCCCCCGCATCCCGATCTGCAAATTTGTGTTGCAGTGAGTTGAGCAAGTTTTTGTATTGGCCGATGCTATGGCCCTCAATCCAAGGCTTGGCATCTTCAATGGTTTTTCGAATTTTCTCGCCACCTGGTACCTCGCCGATGCCTGTGTTGCCACTGGAGTCGGTCAGGATGATTAAGTTGCGTGTGAAAAAAGGGCCATGGGCACCGCTTAAGTTGAGCAGCATGCCGTCGCGGCCTGCAACGGGAATCACTTGCAGACGGGTGATGGTGGGCGTGGTGTTCATGGGCGATTAAAAAGGACGTTAAATCTGAAAAAGGACTTGTCAGAAAGACATCGTACAACTGATGTTCAGACAGCCATCACTGGAGAAACCCTAGGTGGGCTGGAGGGCTCATTGCACAGCGCTTTCACTTTTCTTCAGTCGGTCGCGGCTGTTGGACAAATGAGTGCGCATGGCAGCGCGAGCAGCTTCAGGATCTTGGGCTGCAATGGCATTGAAAATACTTTCGTGCTCTTCGTGCACACGCCTCAGATAGGCGAGTCGCTCTGGGGTGACAGGCAAGGGATTTTCAAGTCGAGCGCGCGGAATGGCGCCAGTGCCCAGCGAGTGCATCAACTCTTGAAAATGTTTATTTTGAGTGGCTCTCGCAATCTCTTGGTGAAACAAAAAATCGGCTTGAACGGCATCTCGGCCTTCAGCAATGGCTTGCTTGAAAGCATTCATGGCATTTTGCAGTTCTTCAAGATTCTCAGAATTTCTCCTCTGAGAAGCCAGCGCTGCAGCCTCCGTTTCAATGCTGATTCGAAATTCAAGGAGCGCAATGATGTCACGCAAAGTGCCTAATTGATGGGCACTGATGCGAAATGAAGGGCTGAGCTCCTGCGGCAACACAAAGGTGCCAATGCCATGACGAGTTTCGACCAAAAAAGAAGCTTGTAAATGAGAAATGGCTTCTCGCACCACGGTTCGACTGACGCCAAAGTTGCGCATGATCTCGGCTTCTGTTGGGAGTTTTTGACCCACCTTGAGCTGGCCTGCGCGAATTTGCAAAGACATCTTTTCAACCAATTGCATGGCCAAACTTTTGGATTTGCGAGGTTCTTCGACGATGACAGCGTTTGAGTTCATGGGGTAACTACTAGGGCCCAAAGTGCCTTGGTCTTGGATAATTTAGGTTGTACGACAACATGTCATTTCTTTCAATTCGATCGAAATGTAACAGAAGCCTTTTCAATCTGTGCAGAAAATTTTTCATGGCCCACTTCGGAATGGATTCAAGCCATCCCAAGTTTTTAAATAAAGTGCTTTATGGATTCTTCTGAATTCCCCGTCATTGCAATGCACAAGGCCGACAACGTGGCCATTGTGGTCACTGCGGGTGGATTGAAAGCGGGCGCCAAGGTCAGAAAGCATCCAGATGCACCTTTGATCACGCTCATCAACGCAGTCCCTCAGGGTCACAAAGTGGCTTTGACCGACATCAAGGCTGGTGAGCCAGTCACGCGTTACAAGGTCAGCATTGGCATTGCCAAACAAAACATTCAAGCAGGCACTTGGGTGCACGAGCGATTGCTCGAAATGCCTTCTGCCCGAAATTTTCTCAACTTGCCCATGGCTACGGCCAAGGTGCCTGCTGCCGATGCACTGACGGGATATACCTTTGAGGGCTATCGCAATTCAGACGGTTCAGTCGGTACCCGCAATATCTTGGCGGTGACCACCACGGTTCAATGCGTGGCCGGTGTGGTCGACTTGGCGGTGCAAAAAATTAAGCAAGACTTGTTGCCGCTTTATCCCAATGTGGATGATGTAGTGGGCATTGAGCACACCTACGGATGCGGCGTGGCCATCGATGCGCCCGATGCCATCATTCCCATCAGAACGCTGCGCAACATCAGCCTCAACCCCAACTTTGGCAATGAGGTTTTGGTGGTGAGTTTGGGGTGTGAAAAGTTACCGCCTCTGCGCTTGCTGCCGCCTGGCAGTTTTCCCTTGACGTCCGAACAGGGCGAGGGTGATGGCCCGCACACGGTGTGTTTGCAAGACGATCAGCATGTGGGTTTCATGAGCATGTTGCAACACATTGTCGACAGCGCGCGTCCGCATTTGGCCCGATTGAATGCGCGGCAAAGAGAGACTGTCTCTGCCAGCGAGTTGGTGGTGGGCGTGCAATGCGGTGGCAGTGATGCATTTTCGGGTGTCACAGCCAACCCCATTGTGGGTTTTGCCACCGATCTCTTGGTCAGAGCCGGTGCCACTGTCATGTTCAGCGAAAACACCGAAGTGCGGGACGCTGTTGAGCAACTCACACATCGCGCACAGAGTGTGGAAGTGGCTCAAAGCATTGTTCGTGAATTGTCGTGGTACGACCAATATCTAGAACGCGGTCAAGCCGATCGAAGCGCCAACACCACGCCCGGCAACAAGGTTGGCGGCTTGTCCAATATTGTTGAAAAAGCCATGGGCTCTATTGTGAAGAGCGGGTCCATGCCCATTCAACACGTGTTGGCCCCCGGTGAAAAACTCAAGCCACATCAAAAGGGCTTGGTGTTTGCAGCCACACCTGCCAGTGATTTTATTTGCGGCACTTTGCAATTGGCAGCGGGCATGAACCTCCATGTGTTCACCACCGGACGCGGCACACCATATGGCTTGCAAGCTTGTCCCGTGGTCAAAGTGGCAACCCGAACTGAATTGGCTCAACGCTGGCACGATTTGATGGACCTCAATGCTGGCCGTGTGGCCGATGGCGAAATTTCCATTGAAGAAGGTGGCTGGGAACTGTTTCAATTGATGCTGGAGGTGGCCAGCGGCCGTCAAACATGGGCGGAGCATTGGAAACTGCACAACGCTTTGGTCTTGTTCAACCCCGCCCCTATTACTTGAAACCCGCATTTAAAAATCGCATTTGAAAATCCACTTGAAATACCAACTTGCAACAACAACCAGGAGACTCTCATGACCCAACGTCGTCAATTTTTACAAACGTCTGTCGCCCTCGCTTCAGGCTTGCTCACCACCACTGCATTTAGCCAAGCAGCATGGCCTTCTAAGCCTATCAATTACTTGGTGGCCTTTCCAGCAGGGGGCACCACCGATATCTTGGCGCGCTTGGTGTCCCAAAAATTGGGCGCGGCACTGGGTACAACCATGGTCATTGAAAACAAGGGCGGTGCAGGTGGCAGCGTTGGATCTGAAATTGCAGCGCGTGCACCCGCCGATGGCCATCACTTGCTGGGCGGCACCATCAGCTCGCACGCCATCAACATCAGCCTGTATCCCAAACTGGGCTATGACCCGATCAAGTCTTTCACGCCGGTCTATTTGTATGGCACCAACCCTGTGGTTTTGGTGGTTGCCGCCAACAGTCCTTATAAAACGCTGCGTGATTTGATGACAGCGGCCAAAGCCAATCCAGGCAAGTTGTCGGGTGCATCGGCAGGCAATGGCACATCTCAACATTTGGCGCAAGAATTATTGGCCTTCAGAGGTGAAGTCAAGTTCACGCATGTACCTTACAAGGGAAGTGCGCCTGCCATTCAAGACGTGATGAGCGGGCAAGTTGATTTCATGTTTGACACCACCGTGGTGGCAGGCGCACACATTCAAAGTGGCAAATTGAGAGCGCTGGCCGTCACGTCTGGCAGACGCTTAACAGACTCTTTCACCGATGTGCCCACAGTGGCTGAATCGGGTTGGCCAGGTACACAAGGTTTTGAAGTGGTGTCTTGGCAAGCTTTGTTTGCTCCCGCTGGTACGCCCAAACCCATCGTTGACAGATTGCATGCTGAAATTCTCAAGATCATCCAAACACCCGAAATGCAAGATCGCATCAAAGGCCTAGGCATGCAACCTTCAGCTTTGTCGCCAGAGCAGGTGCTGAGCTTTCAAAAAGCAGAAATTGAAAAATGGGCCCAAGTCATTAAAGCGGCCAACATCAAACTCTAATAAGGGTCATTGGATGACTGCTTGATCAGAGTGACCTCTGATCAAGTCAGCTGCTGCGGCCCACCAAGCTGTAAGCGCTGGTATTGTTTTGCAGCCATTGCTCAGAGAGTAAAGCGCTCTGCTGAGCAGGGTGGAAGTCGGCTTTTTTATAAGCCTTCCAATGGCCAAGATTGCTTCTGAACAAACCGTTCTTGCTAAGCAGTAGCTGATAGCCGCTTTTCCAGGTGCTGAGTTGGAACAGGCTGCCATCGCGCCACAGGTTGTGCATGGTTTGAAGCATCACATCGGTGAGGAAGGTGTAGGTCACGTAATGAAAAATACGGATACGCCATTTTTCATTGCCGCCCAAGGCTTTGTAAACGTCAAAGGCTGTGCAGCGGTGCTCGGCTTCTTCAGCAGCGTGCCATTGCCACATGGTTCTGAGGCGGGGCTCTGTGCCTTCAAAAATTTCGGAATGGCTTAAGAGCCAGTCGGCAAAGATGTCGGTGAAGTGTTCGGTGGCTGCAGTGGCGGCCAATTGTTGACGCACGTTTTGATTTGCATTGGCTTTGATGCGCTTGGCAGATCGCTCCGCAATGATGTTTTTAAAACCTTGAAGTTCAATGTGGCCATTGAACAAAGCGTGAATACGGCGGTGCGTGGCCTCTTGGCCAATGAAGCCCTGAACTTCGGCTGCAAATTTTTCGCGCATGGCGGGGTCCATCTGCTTGGCGCCTTCACGCACGGAGTCAATGAAAAACTGCTCGCCAACCGGAAAGCTCATAGAGAGAGCATTGAAGAAAGCTGACTTGAATGCATCACCACCACACCAGCGCTGTTCAAAGGGCGTTGTGAGGTCAACCAATAATTTTCTAACTGCAAGTTCGGACATGAGGCTCTTTCAGGGGGCCGAGGGTTTTGGAGGGCTTCTCGGTGATGGCTTATTTTGCTATATTTTCCATACATTCATGTATGTTTCTTTGACGTCCTTGTTTTAAAAGGGTTTTTTATGATCTGGGGCAGTCAAGTCAAAGAGTTAATATTCAAATTATCATAACCATAAGCTAATTCTGTTGATGCTGAAAAAATTTGCCATTGCTCTCGGAGTCCTCATCGCCGCGTTTGTCTTGGTGGTAGGCGCACTTTACGCCAAGGGCGGTCGGGCAGAGGTCCTTTTGTGGTTCGTGAAAGTCTTTGTCAGGGTAGAGCACGAGCCCAACAGAGAAGTGACCTGGACCGTTCCTTCGGGCAATGCTGCCATCCCACAAAACAGTTCTGGCGTCAAACCCCCCAATGTCATTCTGATCGTGGCCGACGACTTGGGCTACAACGACATCAGTTTGAATGGTGGTGGCTTGGCCAAGGGCTCAGTGCCCACCCCCCATATCAACAGTTTGGCGCTGCAAGGTGCCAATTTTGAAACCAGCTACTCCGGCAATGCCACGTGCGCGCCCTCACGTGCCGCCATGATGACCGGCCGCTACCCCACTCGATTTGGTTTTGAGTTCACCCCAACGCCCAAGCAGTTCATGAAGGTCATTGGCCACTACAAGGGCCCCAACCAACTTCACGACGCCATTTATCACGCCGATCGCGAAAAGGATCTGATCCCTTACGAAACCATGGGCCTGCCACGCTCGGAAATCACCATGGCCAAGTTGCTCAAGGGGCAAGGCTATCGAACCCTTCATGTGGGCAAGTGGCATTTGGGAGATGCACCCGAATTTAGAGCCTACGAACATGGCTTTGATGAGTCTTTGTCTTTTCCACATGCCAGCTCTTTGTACTTGCCAGAGAAAGATGCCAATGTGGTGAACGCTCAGCAATCGTTTGACATCATTGACAGATTTCAATGGGCCGCCGGTAGTTTTGGCATGCGCTTTAACAACAGCGAACTCTTTAAGCCCAAGCGTTATGTCACCGATTACCTCACAGACGAAGCCGAAAAGGCCATAGAGGCCAACCGCAATCAGCCTTTCTTTCTTTACTTGGCTTACACCGCACCGCACACACCTTTGCAAGCCACCAAAGAAGACTACGAGGCACTGTCGCACATTGAAGACCACACACTGCGGGTGTACGCGGCCATGGTTCGCAACCTAGACCGCAACATTGGCCGCTTGATGAAAACACTGAAAGACAAGGGCTTGGACGACAACACACTGGTTATTTTTACCAGTGACAACGGCGGCGCGCATTACGTTGGCCTCGATGGTTTGAACAAACCGTATCGAGGCTGGAAGGCCACGTTCTTTGAAGGCGGTATTCGCGTCCCCATGTTCATGCGTTGGCCGGCAGGCATTCCAAAGGGTGTGAAGCCGCAATTGCCTGTCAACCACATGGACATTTTTTCAACCGTGGCGGCGGCGACTGGCACCAAGCTGCCTACCGATCGACCGATGGACGGCATCAATCTCTTGCCTCAATTGGCCAAGCCCACAGAAAAGGGCCCTGAGCGTTCTTTGTTCTGGCGAACTGATTCTTATCGGGTGATACGCAAGGGCGATTGGAAATTGCAAGTGACGCAAAACCCCAGAAAAGATTGGCTCTACAACCTAGCAGCTGATCCTACTGAGCAAACCAATTTGGCAGCCAAGGAGCCCGAGCGAGTGGCCCTCCTGAAAAAAGAGCTAGAGGCTTTCAATGCCACGCAAGTCAAGCCCAGCTGGCCCTCCATGGCCGAGGCGGCCATTGCCATCGACAAACACCTTCGACAGCCCACCCTGCCGTCTGACGAATACGTTTATTACGGCAACTGAGCTCAAGCGCGCACAAACGCTACCAGGGCCTGCGCCACTTCTTCCCCTTTGTCTTCTTGCACAAAGTGGCCTGCGCCGCGAATTTGGGTGTGCTGCTGTCCCGCTGCACCTGGCACCCTTTTTTGCCACATCTTTTCGCCGCCTTTGGTCACGGGGTCGCGCGTGCTGAACAAGGTGATGAAGGGTTTGGTCCAAGCCTTGTACATCTCCCAGGCGCGCTCATTGGCTTGGCGTGCTGGATTGCTGGGATGAATGGGTACCAAGGTGGGAAAGACCCGCGCACCCACTGCGTATTTAGAGCTGGGGTAGGGCGCGTCGTAGGCGGCCACAGCGGCATCGCTGAGGCCCTGTGCGCAACCCGCACGCACAATTTTGCCAATGGGAAACCACGGGCTGTACATGGCAAAGGCGCGCCAAATGTGAAATGCCTTCGGTATTTTTTCATTGCCAGTGGGCAAGCCGCCGTTGCTCAAGGCAATGCGGGCAAAACGCTCTGGCATTTCAGCCACCATGCGAAGGCCAATGAGCGAGCCCCAATCTTGGCAAAAAAGGGTGATGTCTTGGACATCCACAGATTCAAGCCAAGCGCTCATCCACTGCACATGGTTTTCGTAGGTGTAGTCTGAGCGTTGAGTGGGTTTGTCGGTGCGACCAAAACCCACTTGGTCGGGCACCAACACACGCATGCCCGCATTGACCAACACAGGAATCATTTTCCGGTAAAGAAAAGACCAAGCAGGCTCACCGTGCATGAGCAAGACCACTGGGCCATCCTTGGGGCCTTCATCGATATACGCAATGCGCAAACCGCCAATTTCGGTGTAATGTGGCGTGAAGGGAAAGTCGGGCAAGTTTTGAAATCTTTCCTCGGGTGTGCGAAGAAAATTTTTAATCTGTGGCAATTGACGCATGAATCTTTTTCAATCTTTAAGGGTGTTCAAAATTTAAAATTCAAAACTTAAAAGCGATGACTCACGTCGATGCTTTTCTTTCCCGCTGGCAAGCTCAAGAAATCGCCATCTTTGGCCACTTGAATCTTGCCCTTGAAAACTTCTGCCGTGCCTTTTAGAAACGCATCCACCAAGCCTGGCAGTGGAAGTGGCGGCGCAATGTGGTTGAGCAGTAAATAGGACACCTGCGCTTGCTGGGCAATTTCGGCAGCTTGAACGGGCGAGGTGTGGTAGTCCGTGATGTCCTTCATGATTTGTTCGAGCTTGTCACGTTTGGCTGTTTTTGCGCCTTCTTGTAGCAGCTTCATTAAATCCATCGACATGGCCTCGTGTATCAGTACGTCTACACCCTGCGCAGCCTTGGTCACATGCACAGAGGGAGTGGTATCGCCGCTGATCACAATGCTTCTGTCTTTGTATTGAATTTTGTAGCCAACTGCAGGATGAATGGGGGCATGCGCCACACTGAAGGCGTGAATTTTTGTGTCTTGACTGTCATACACCAGCGTGGTTTCGAATGCTTGGGTTTTGAACGAAACGGCTTTTGCGCCAAATCCACTGCTTGGAACAATGGCCTCGCCATGGTGCGCTACCCGATAGCCACGATCAAGGCTATAAGCTTGCATGAAACC